>JAHJDR010000015.1 GCA_018812345.1 bacterium
TGAAAAAAATATTTATTTGTTATGAAGCGGATAATGTGGCGCTAATAGCCTCTTCGTAATTGACGTACGTATGATTTGATTTTGTCTTCGTCTGCAGATAACCCGTTTGTTTTCATGAGCTCGCGAATCTCTATTGCAGACATTTTTACACCATTTTTCTTTAACATGTCTTGAATGGCCTTCACATTTTTATCGTATTTTTTCACATTATCACCTTAAAGGAGTATAAAAAATAAATCTACAAAATACTAGCGTTCTTCGTTCTACAGAGGGAGTCACTCGACCCATCTTTCTTTGTTTCGTGTTTTAACACGAGCGAACCCTTGTTATAAACAAGGGCGAGTCGAGTGGAGATGATCGGAATCGAACCGACGACCTCCACAATGCCATTGTGGCGCTCTACCAATTGAGCTACATCCCCAAATTTTTTCTACCTTGTGTTCCGTCAGAAATATTTTCAGACAAACAACTGCGGGAGAGCCTAGTATCAAAAAACAGTGTTTTGGTCAATGTTAGACGTTTGGCGCTACTAGTAAAATATAAAAACAGTCTCATTTTTGGGACTTTGTGAGATTTTGCAGGACTACAGAAGAATAAAATTAAACAAAATCAACGGCATAATATTTTTCAATTATGGCATGATCCTTGAATACAAAGATAGAAAATAATATAGTCGTTTGTTTATGGCCATTAAGAAACACGCGACGCATAGAGGAGGTTTCATGTTTGCACAAGTTTTTAGCGCCGGTCTTTTGGGCATTGATGCTTTTCTTATTACGGTTGAAACAGATTTACGAATGACGCAACTACCACGGTGGAATATGGTTGGGTTACCAGAATCATCTGTTAAAGAGAGCAAAGATCGCGTTTTAGCAGCTATAAAAAACTCAGGATATGATTTTTCATTTCGAAAAGTTACTGTAAACTTAGCTCCTGCTGGAACGAAGAAAGAAGGCACGGCTTATGATCTACCCATTGCGATAGCTCTCATGAGTGCTGCAAAACTCCTTTCCTCAAAAAATCAGGGAAAAACACTTTTTGTTGGAGAGCTAAGTTTAACGGGCCAATTAAGACGCATTAAGGGGACGCTTTCTATCGCTATGATGGCGAGGTCAATGAACTTTGAAAATATTGTTTTGCCAACCCAGAATGCTAAAGAGGCCTCAATTATTAGTGATATTAATGTTTATGGCTTTGACTTGCTCAGTGATGTTGCTTTGTTTTTAGAAGGCCGTTCATTAAAAAAACCGGAAGTAAACACGGGTTTTATGTTAGCAGATAGGGATGCTATTCTTGATGATAAGGACTTTTCAGATGTTTATGGTCAACACCAAGCCAAGAGAGCCATTGAAATAGCCGCAGCAGGAGGACATAATATTCTTTTAAGTGGACCCCCGGGATCTGGGAAAACTATGCTAGCATCGCGTATTCCCAAAATTCTCCCGCCACTGACAATTGAGGAATCTTTAGAGACATCAAAAATATACAGTATTATGGGGCTAATGGAAGACAGGTCTCTTTTAACGAAAAGACCTTTTCGAGATCCACATCACTCTGTATCAAATGCAGGGCTAATAGGAGGAGGGTCTTGCCCAAGGCCTGGTGAGGTGAGCCTGGCTCATAATGGGGTTCTTTTTCTTGATGAATTACCAGAATTTCAAAAACATGTATTAGAGTTACTCAGACAGCCTCTTGAGTCTCGGAGAGTTACAATATCACGGGCACAAATGAGCCTGACATATCCAGCACGATTTATTTTGGTTGCGAGTTGCAATCCCTGTCCTTGTGGTTATTTAGGACACCCAAGACGTGAGTGTTCGTGTTCGCCGCCGCAAATTCATAGCTATCGTACAAAGCTGTCTGGCCCCCTTCTTGATCGTATTGATTTGCATATAGATGTTCCCCCCATTGTTTATGAAGATATGCGTGGAAACAAAAAAGAGAGTGAGGGGTCTGAAGAAATAGCGAAAAGAATAATAGATGTAAGGGATCTCCAAAAAAAACGTTTTGCAGGAAAATCCATCTATCTCAATGCACAGATGACGACGAAAATGATAGAAAAACATTGTTTTCTTGAGGAGGCAGGTGAAAAGATACTGAAATCATCAATGGATAAATTTCAGTTATCTGCTCGGGCCGTTAGTCGTATATTAAAAGTTTCGCGAACAATTGCAGATTTAGAAAAAAGCAGTACGATCGGACTGGATCATATTTTGGAGGCCATACAATATCGAAGTTTTGATCGAAAATAGTGGGGCACAAACACAAAGGCCCGGCCAAAGAAGGGTTGTCGTGACAGCCCCTCCAAGGACCGGGTCTTTGTGCTCTGTCAACCATTTAAGGAGGATTTTGACCTTCTAGAGTATCAAAATCCATATCAGGCTCATTGCCCTGCCCATATTAAACGTGTTTCCACAGCTTGAAACAACAAAAAAAATAAACGCAATTTTTGACCCATGATATTATTAGACAATCTTTGACAAAAAAACTTATCCACAGACTGTTTATTCGCTCTGGCTGTTGATAACAGGCGTAACGCCATGAGTTGTTTAGAATAATAGAAGGAGGTTTCTATAAAGCCACAGGCTGTGGATAGTGCTGTGTAGAGGGCTGAAATAACAAGAAAAAACAGGCATAAAGTTTTCCACAAGGCGCTTAAGGCGCCTTTTTTAATGAGAAAGATGCCATGACAGGTAGGTGATCGCTACCAATAGATTTTATTGTGTGTGCATTTTTTCGTAAAAGTTGGGGGGTGTAAAAAATATAATCAAGTTTTTTCACAGCTTGTGAGCTGGGAAAAGTGAATGAGGTATTATCGAGTGATGGGTTGAATGTGGTCGCTTGTGAAAAGTGAGAAAGATTGTCTGTGTTAAAATCACCTGCAATGAAAAGAGTCTTATCCGCATTTTTTATTACGGAAGAAGACAACCATTCTATTTGTTTTTCTCTTGTTGGTTTGTCAAAGGCTTCCAGGTGAGCATGATAGAGCAAATAATTCTGGTTATTGATTGTCACGACAATTTCTTGCACAATCCGATCAATGTAAAACCAATTGTACCAGAAACTATTGTTTGAAGGTTTTTTGAAGCGATGAATACTTTGTTTTGAAAGTGGGAAACGACTAAGAACAGCTTGTCCGGAAATAAGTTTGCCAAAGTGATTTTTTGGAGGCCAAAAAGGCCAAGGGATGTATTTTTTGTTCCAGGTTGTGGTGGAGGCAACATAGGGAATTATTAATTTTGATTGAAGCCACTCTAATTGATTAATGGAATGTGTTCGGTGGGCATCAAAATCAACCTCTTGTAAAAAAATAATGTCAGCATCTGTTTGTTTTAAGGTGTGGGCTATTTCTTCAAGGTTTTGTAAAATTTCTTTTTTAGACAGGAGGCTTCCTTGGTTATTATATAGGCCAAAGGCATATCCTATATTATAGGTAACGATTTTTAGTTCCTGGCTAGGAAAGGAGGGGGGCTTGGCGTTGTGAAAAGCCATTTTGTCTAATTTGCTTTCAGGAAAGAGCCTATTAGCTGGTTGTAGTGCCATATGTATGGCCAAGCAAAAAAAACCCAAAAAAGTAAAAAGAATTAGGAATATCATGATAATGATAGACATGTTTTTTGTCATAACAGGTTTCGTTTGGGGGCTCTGTTGAGAGCCCTCATTGACATTTTATTCTCAATGGCGATATACACGCAACCCGCGCAATGATCGAGAGTTAATTAAGAATCGTCTTAGCGAAGGTGATGGCGAGTAAAAGGAGCTAACAATGGCAAAAAAGAACCAAGCAAGAGAAATTATTAAAATGGAAAGCACAGCAAAAACGGGTTATTTTTACACAACGACCAAAAATAAAAAGAACACCACCTCAAAACTGAAAATGAATAAATATGACCCTAAAGTAAAGAAGCACGTTCCCTTTAAAGAAACAAAAATGAAATAATTTATTTAAAAAACGTCTTAGCTTTTTCTACAAAAACTTTAGCATTTTTTACGGGCGTCTGTGGTTTGATTCCGTGTCCCAAGTTAATGATATAGCCTTTGTGAGGATTTGGAATTGTCTTAAGCATTTCACTTAATCGTTTCTCAATAATTTGTGGTGTTGTTAAAAGAATATCAGGATCAAAGTTTCCTTGGATGGCATGTTGCCCCTTGAGGAGAGCATGCACATCAGCCAGAGAGGCCTTCCAGTCTACGCCAATGGCATCAGAGGGAAGGTCAACAATATCACGCAAGAGATGACTTCCTTCTTTGATGTAATGAATGCTAGGAATGTAGGCTTGTTGCAGGGCGGTAAAAATCTCCATGGAATAGGGCTTTACAAGTTGGCAGTAGTCCTCGCAAGAGAGGATGCCTGCCCATGTATCAAAGAGCTGAACGGCGGCCACACCACTTTTGTATTGTTCTGTAAGGTGTTCTATGGTTGCTTTTGTTAATAGCGCCATCAGTTCATGAAAGACCTTTGGCTGTGTCCAGGCAAAGGTTTTTACTTGTGACAAATCTTTTTTGTGTCCGCCACTAATCATATAACAGGCAACTGTGAAAGGCGCGCCAGCAAACCCAATAAGAGGATAGTTTTTTGGGAGCTTATTAAGACAGAGCTTAATCGTGTTGTAGACAAAGCCAAGTTCTTTTTTTAGTTTTGTTGTGTTAAGCTTGTTCAGGTCATCGCAGGATTCAATGCGGAAATCAAAAAGAGGGCCTTCGCCAGAAACAAAGCTTAAATTCATTCCCATGACATCTGGCAAAATAAGAATATCACTGTAGAGAATGGCCGCATCAACACCAAGAATGTTTACGGGCTGGATGGTGATGTCGCTTGCAATATCAGGTGTGGTCATCATCTTTTTTGTCGTGTTTTTACTTTTGAGGGATTGATATTCTGGAAGATAGCGGCCAGCTTGTCGCATCATCCACACGGGCGGGCGGTCAACTTCCTTGGCCATGCAGGCATTAAGAAATCTTTCTTTAGCACTCATTGTCATAATTTGTTTGTCCTATTTATCAGGTTTGTTCGGTTCTAGGTCATGCTCCTTAACCTTGCGAAACAGTGTGGAGCGCCCTAGGCCTAATATTTGGGCAGCTTTTGTTTTGTCTCCATTACAAGCATTAAGAGCTTTCTTGATTTCCTCTTTTTCTGCCCTTCTTTTTGCTTCTGGGTCAAGCTGTGTTTTGCTCATTTTGTTTATTGCTTCTTCTTCTATGTTTTTTTGACTATGAATAAACTCAATATCATCTGGTGACAAATGGTTTTTTTTAGCAAAAGCTATCGTTCGTAGCATTGTATTTTTGAGTTCTCTAACATTGCCTGGCCACGCATGGTGTTTGAGCGTGTCTATGGTTGCTTGTTCTAAATAAAACATTTTACCATCAGCACACATGTCGATAAATGTTTTTGCAAGTAATGCGATGTCCTCTTGGCGCTCTCTGAGGGGGGGTACTTTGAGGGGCAGCACAAAGAGCCTATAAAAAAGATCTTCCCTATATTCTTTGCGTTCTATCATGTTCAAGAGGTCTCTGTGGGTTGCTGTGATGATGCGGATATTTGTTTTGATGTCTTGATTGCCGCCCACTCTTTTAAAGGTCTGGTATTCTAGGACCCGGAGTAACTTTGATTGTAAATCAAGAGGCAGCTCTCCAACCTCGTCTAAAAATAGCGTGCCAAAATTTGCTTGTTCAAAGGCGCCGATGTGTTTTTGATCAGCCCCTGTAAAAGCCCCTTTTTCATGTCCAAAAAGCTCGCTCTCGATAAGAGAAGCAGAGATGGCACCACAATTAATAACAACATAGGGTTTGTTTTTTCTTTTGGAGAGATCATGGATTGAGCGAGCGACCATTTCTTTGCCTGTCCCTGTTTCTCCTTGTATAAGAACAGTCATGTCTGTGGCAGCAATTTTATGAATGCGGTCAAATAAAAGACGCATAGCCATTGATTGTCCATAAATACCACAAAAATTATTTTCAGGGAAAGGGGAAACAAGCGATTGAGACTCTTCATCAAAACAAATCATGATTGATGAGCCTCCAAGCGTAACAGAAGAATTTTCTTTTACATAACACTCTTTAATTTTGGAGCCTTTAACAAAAGTGCCGTTTGTCGAATCAAGATCAAGTACATGAAAACCAAAGTCAGAGAGTCTAAATTCAGCGTGATATTTTGAAACAAAAGTATCTTGGAGAACAATGTCACAGTTTGCCGCAGAGCCTATGACCAAGCGATTTTTTTTAACGTGATATGATCTTTTGCCTGCCTGAACATCGTCAATAATAAGACATGGTTTTAAATGGTGAAATATGCGTGCTTCAGAATCAAGCTTCAATACAAGCGTTGGTTCTTCATGTAGGGCTCGTGTGAGTTCTGTTATTTGTGTTTTTCGTCGTTCTTTTTCAGTGTTGAGAACTTGTGAGTTAGCGTGATAGACAAGGCGCCAATTTGCAATTGTGATTTCTGCCTCTGAGCCCAAAGGTTCTGGTTTTTCAATTTTTGTACCATTGAGAGATGTGCCTGCTGTTGAGTGATCTTTGATCCAGTAGGCCAGGCCTCTTTTTTCAATAGCGGCATGTTGTCTTGAAACATGGTTTCCCGTGAGAATGAGATCGTTTTTTGAAGAGCGACCAATTGAAAGACGATTATTTTCGATGGGAATACAAAAATACTTTTTGTCACCCTGATAAACAATAAGTTCTGGCACAAATTACCTCTCATTTTCCACAGATGGTAATTCATAACCTAATCAGTTTAGGTTTACTTTTCAAGGTGATCCTGAAGACAGGCTTCTACATGACTTGATTCCAAAGGTTCTCCCTCTTGACTGAATTGAGACAACAATTCTAGAAAAATCATTTTTTCATGCTCATTAGCAAGAAAAGGAAGCGCTTTTTCAATGGCCTTTATGACATCTTGTTTTAGTGAGTGATCATTAATGAGGCCAGCAATCATTTGTGTGTAGTAAAAACGCTCTGAAGACGGTAATAGGCTGATAACAGTAGCAAAATAGTTGAGAGATTTTCTTACAAGGATAGTGTCATTAAAATAAATCAGAGGGGCAATGGCATCAGCAACAGAAGTTCTTTCTTCTTCAGGCAATGCAGCGGTCATTTTTGTCAACAAATCAATTATAAAGTAGCGAGCTACTGTATCATCTTTTTTTAGCATTTCAGAAAAGAAAAAAATGAGAGAGTGCCGACCTGCATTGTCAATATTAAACAAGAGGTCTGTGAGGCAATCCAACCCTAATTTGTGCCTGTTTTTCATTGTTGTCACCAAGTAAATATCATAGGCAAATTCTTTTTGATTTACACTATGTAACAATGGAATTATCATAGATAATCCCCACATAGCGAGCTCACTTATCGAAACATTTTTATGGGACATGCTATCTGATAGCAGATAAGCAAAGGAAATAAGCTCCAGGGGTTGTAAGGAACGCATTAAATGTGTGTTGAAAAAGTCTTTTGTTTTAATGAGCCCAGCTGTGTCTGTATAGAGAATTGAAATAATATGTGTAAGTGCTGCGTAGCGTTTTTCAGGTTCAAGATAGGGCACAATAGTACAGGAAATGCGTAAGCAGTTTTCTTTATTGACTTTTTTGTCTTTTGCTTGCTCAAAAAGGCTGTTTAACAACCAAGACCTATCAATGATAGAGAGGTTTTCCAAATGAGACCCATTGATGTTTTGCTCTCCTCTCAGAATGGCGTATAAAAGCTCATTTGGTGTTTTCTGTTTATACATTAATGATATCCTTAACTTTTTAAACTTTTTTTATATACTTTTGAGCGCCACGCATGTAATTCTAGTCCCCAATAAGGAGTAATGCAAAACAAGTGCCATTATAGCAAAAACAGATAACAGCATGTTATGATTGGCCTATTTCATATGGCATGTTTTCTGTTTTGTGAAAAGAGGTAATTTTTGCCTATTTTTCAAGAGGTTCTTTCCTAGTATAGGGAGCTTTTCTATTGCTTTTCAATATGACTTTCCCTATAAGAAGGCGGCTTCAAAAGAGTAATGAGAATCAAGGGGCGATTTTAAGCCCCTTTTTTATTAACTAAAAAAGCAAAAACGACAATGAAAAGCACAAAAAAAATAGAAGAAATTATTTCACCAATTGTTGTGGAAGAAGCCTGTGAATTGGTTGATGTTGATGTTGTGCAACAAGCGGGCCAAAAAATTGTGCGCGTTTTTATAGATAAGCCAACGGGTGTGCTCATGGAAGATTGTGTTCGTGTTTCGCGAGCTATTGAGCACATTCTTGAAGTCGAAGACCCTATAGAGGGGCGTTATAACTTAGAAGTTTCTTCGCCAGGCCTTAACCGGCCATTGAAAACGAAGGAACATTTTACACAAGTTGTTGGTAAAAAGATAGATGTACAAACAACTGAAAAAATAAACGGAAGAAAATGTTACGGTGGTATTTTAATTGCCGTTGAAGGTAACAATCTTATTATAGAAATTGATAATATCAATTTTAGTGTGCCTTTAAACAAGCTTGCAAAAGCACACTTAGAATATGATTTCGAAAAGAAATAGTAAGCAAGGAGTTGAAAATGATTTTTGATCTTAACCATGTTCTTGATCAAATACAAAAAGATAAAGGCATAGCAAAAGAAACGCTTATTGAAGCTATTGAAGCAGCTATGATGTCAGCAGCACGCAAAAAACTAGGTTTTTATGGTGATATTGAGGCTGTCTATAATCCTGAAGCAGGTGAAGTTGAGATTTTTCAATATAAAGAAGTTGTTGATGAGGTCGAAGATGACCAACTAGAAATGGATACTGTGACAGCGCAGAAGCTAGATCCAGATGCTATTGTGGGAGATAGCTTTGGTGTGAAGATTGACCAAAGTGAATTAGGCAGAATTGCCGCACAAACAGCAAAGCAAGTTATTATTCAAAAGCTCCGTGATGCTGAAAAAGATGTCATCGTTAATGATTATGAAGACAAGCTAGGACAAATTATTTCAGGAGTTGTACGTCGGTTTGAAAAGGGAAATTTAGTTGTTGATCTCAATAAAACAGAAGGCGTTATTTATAGACGAGAACAGGTTGATGGCGAAACCTTTAAACCCGGTGATCGCATTCAGGCATTACTTATAGAAATTGACACAAGAGCACGTGCACAGATGCTTGTTTTATCTCGACGCGATAACCAGTTTGTTAAATCTCTTTTTGAAATGGAAGTTCCTGAAATATCGGAAGGTATCGTTGAAATTAAAAGTGTGGCGAGAGATCCTGGTGTGCGTTCAAAAATTGCTGTATATTCAGGAGATAGCGATGTAGACCCTGTTGGTGCCTGTGTTGGCATGAAAGGTTCTCGTGTTCAGTCTGTTGTTCAAGAAATGCGTGGCGAAAAGATTGATATTGTTTTGTGGGATAATGATCCAGCACGCTTTGTTTGTAATGCTATCGCACCAGCCCAAGTAACAAAAGTTATTATTATCGATAAAAAACAATCAATGGAACTTATTGTTCCTGATGACCAGCTTTCTTTAGCCATTGGCCGCAAGGGACAAAATGTGCGTTTAGCCGCTAATTTAACAGGCTGGAATATTGATGTGTTTAGTGAAACAAAAGTTGATGAAATGGCCAAGTTTGCCAAAACAAAGCTTGTTGAAGAGCTGGGTGTTAGTGATTCAATGGCGACAATTCTTTATGGTCATGCTTTTCGCTCGATTGAAGAAATAGTCGATACAGAGCAAGAAGAATTTGTCAGCATTCCGGGTATGGACCAAAATACATTAAAGGAAATCTATGCCAAGGCAAATGAAGTCGTAAAAGTGAGAGAAGGTGTTGTTGCAGAAGAAGTTGTTGCAGAAGAAGTTGTGACAGAAGAAGCTGTGACAGAAGAAGCTGTGACAGAAGAAGCTGTTGCGTCTGATGATGAAGAAACAGCACAAAATGACACTGAAAGCGAATCAGACGTTATTGAGGAAGACACAATTAAAGAAGAAAGTTAAAAACATTTCATGGAAGAACAACAAAAAACAGTAATAGTTGAGAAACGAGTCAATAAAAGCGTTATTAGACGCCGTTCGCGTAAGCTTAAACCTGCGCCTGGAGAACAACAGGCTGTTGCGGCTGAAAAAACAACATTGGAAGCTGTTGCGCCAAAAAAAGAAATCATTGAAAAACCACAAGAAGAAAAGCTTGAGGTTGTTAAGGCCCAAAAGCCAAAGGGACGATTTGTTCTCAGTGAAGAAGAAAAGGCAAAGGCAACGGAAAAAGTTCAAAGCCATATTAAAAAAGAAACAAAGCCAAAAGTTGTTGTTGCAGAAGTGAAAGAAAAGGTCTTGGAAAGCGCTGATGAAGGTGTTGTTATCGAGGCTAAGTCTGTTAAACCAAAGAAAGAAGAGCGACCAAAAGTTCTTTCCTTTAAAGACAGAATTCGTGGGCATATTGATCTAAAGAAACCAAAGGTTGAAACGGCGGAGGAAGAGCAAAAGAAAAAGATGGCAGGCAAGCCCCTTACCAAAGAGTCTAAGGAAGAGGAGCTAAAGGAAAAACAGAAAAAAGATAAACTATTAAAAGCGAAAAAAGGCGTTAAAACAATCGGTGGTGATTTGGATGTAGAGGGCTTGGGTCGT
This sequence comes from bacterium, assembly GCA_018812345.1. Classification (GTDB taxonomy): domain Bacteria; phylum UBA10199; class UBA10199; order UBA10199; family JADGCS01; genus JAHJDR01. The sequence goes on from JAHJDR010000015.1 coordinate 10,582, forward strand.
GCATCAACCTTGGCTCAATTGACAAGAACGTCACCAACAGACCGTGTTTTTAGGCCTGGTGAAACAAGTCGCTACGGCAGAAAAAGGAAAGTTGTTTCCAAGAAAAATGCTAAACAAACCCAAATAACCACAAAAAAAGCATCAAAGAGGGTTATTCAAATTGATCAAACAATACCAGTTGGTCATCTCGCTCAGGCTGTTGGCGCTAAAGCAGGCGAGATTATCAAGAAGCTGATGGATTTAGGTATTATGGCAACAATCAATCAAGAGATTGATAAAGAAACAGCCGCTCTAATTGTTGAAGAGTATCAATATGAAATCAAAGATGTGTCTTTTAAAGAAGATCAAGTCTTAGAGTTGTCCTCTTCTGATCAGGACTCCAGCATCTGCATTAGCAGGCCCCCCGTTGTTACGATCATGGGGCATGTAGATCATGGAAAAACATCATTACTCGATAAAATAAAAGCAACGAATGTTGCGAGTGGTGAAGCGGGCGGTATTACACAGCACATAGGCGCTTATTCTATTAAGGTTAATGAAAACCACATTACCTTTTTAGACACGCCTGGTCACGAAGCGTTTACGGCAATGCGCTTACGTGGCGCCCAAGCAACCGACATTGTTGTTCTCGTTGTTGCGGCAGATGATGGCATGATGCCTCAAACAGAAGAATCTATTGATCACGCCAGAGCGGCAGGGGTTCCTATTATTGTTGCTGTAAATAAAATAGACAAACCAGAAGCTGATCCAGAAAAAATTAAGCGCCAGCTATCTGAGAAGGGGCTCGTTCCTGAGGAGTGGGGCGGAGATGTTATTTTTAATAATGTTTCTGCAAAGGAAGGAACAGGTATTGATGTTTTGTTAGAAAGCCTCTTGTTGCAGTCTGAAATGTTAGAACTCAAAGCACGATCCATCGGTCGTGCAAAGGGCATTGTCTTAGAAGCCAGGCTTGATAGAGCACGAGGCCCTGTTTCAACACTTCTTGTTCAAGAAGGAACGCTCAAAGCAGGTGATTATATTGTTGCCGGATATCATGTAGGCCGTATTAAAACCATGTCAGATTGGCAAGCTGGTCTAGTAGAAAATGCGTTACCATCGCTTGCCGTTGAGGTTTTAGGAATAGAAGGCGTTCCAGAGGCTGGCGATTTTTTCAATGTGGCTGAATCAGAAAAAGATGCACGCTCTGTTGTTGACAATAGAATTGCAGAAAAACGCAGACAAGATAGTTCTGCAAAAAGCCAGGTAACTCTTGAAGACATGTTCTCTCGCATGAGCAGTGGTGAAATAAGTGAGTTGAGCATTATTCTCAAGACAGATGTTAATGGTTCCCTAGAAGCCATTAGAGATGCTGTTCTGAAAATAGGCAATGAAGAAGTGCAAGCCAAGATCATTCATTCAGGCGTTGGTGGTGTTAATGAGTCAGATGTTCAGTTGGCAATGGCGTCAAAAGCAATTATTATTGGTTTTAATGTGCGTCCAGAAACAAAGGCCCTACATTTAGCAAAAGATAACGGTGTGAGCATCAAGATGTATAAGGTTATTTATGATCTTGTTAATGAAGTAAAATTGGCGATGCAAGGGTTGTTGGCTCCAGATATTGAAGAAACTTATTTGGGTAGAGCAGATGTCAGACAAGCCTTTGAAGTATCCAAGATTGGAACAATTGCGGGTTGCATGGTTACAGATGGATTTATTAAAAGGTCTGCAAACCTCAGGCTTCTACGAGACAACGTTGTTCTTTTTGAGGGCGCCATTACATCATTGAAACGATTTAAAGATGATGCCAAGGATGTTAAACAAGGATTTGAATGCGGTATTGGCATTGAAGGTTTTGGTGATATTAAGTCTGGTGATGTTATCGAGGCCTACGAAATTAAAGAAATCCAAAAAACATTATAGTGATAAGAAGAGCGCATGAGCAACTTTCGAAAAGCAAGAATAGAAGAAGCCTATCAAAAAGAGATATTGAATATTATTACGTATAGTGTGCGAGACCCTCGATTGCGGGGTGTTTCAATAACACAGGTTGTTTTTACGCCAGACTTAAGGTTGGCAAAAATTTATTACGATGTGCCAGAAGGCAGAGATAGAATAATAGAAATCAATAAAGGTTTTGCGAAATCAAAGGGATTTATAAAAAAAGCGCTATCACAAAAAGTGAAAATCAAATACATGCCAGATATTAAGTTCTACTTTGATGAAACCGCTCAGGTAAAAGATAATATTGATCAATTGTTTGATGAAATAAAGAGAAAAGAGAATGCGCCAGGCAACGAAAATTAGCCAAAACAAGTTACTTTCTCTCATGGGGAAGGCAAAGAGTGTTTTGCTGACGACCCATGAGAATCCAGATGGCGATGGTTTGGGCTCAATCATAGCGCTTGGTTTAGCTTTGCGCGCAAAAGGGAAAAAGATTTATCTTTTTTCAAAAGATCCTGTCCCCGTTAATTATCAGTTTTTACCCAATCAAAAATTAATCAAGAACACATTAAAAACAAAAATTAAATTCGACTTAACATTGTTGGTAGATGTTGGTGAGATGGAGCGCGTTGGTTCTTGTGTGCAGGAGTATCCTCATAAAGGTTTAACAATTAGTATCGATCATCATGCGGCATCACAACACAATACCCAGATGGTTTATTGTTTGCCAAAGGAGTCTTCTAGTGGTGAAATTGTATTAGCTTTGCTCAAAAAAATGAAAACAAAAATGACGCAAACGATAGCGACAAATCTTTACACCGCTATTGCTACGGATACAGGAGCCTTTAAATATTCAAACACAACACAGAAAACATTTCAAAACGCGGCTTATTTATGTCGTTTTGGTGTGGATGTATGGGATGTGGCTCTTAATTGTTTTGAAACATATACGCCAGCGAGAATGAACTTATTAAAAAAGGCGATTGGTTCTATTAATATACATGCGAACAAGAAGGTAGCGTGGATTATTTTGGAGGCTAAAGATTTTAAGGCGACAAAAACATCATCCCAGGATGCCGAAGGATTCATAAATTATCCTCGAGCAATTGACGGTGTCGAGGTGGCCTTATTTTTTAAGGAAAAGTCTTCGCGGTGTTATAAGATAAGCATGCGATCTAAAAAGTATGTGAATGTAGCCAAAATTGCTGCTAAGTTTGGTGGTGGCGGTCATGTGAGAGCAAGTGGCTGTACGCTGAATGGCACGCTCAGCACCGTGAGAGATAAAATACTACAAACCATTGTTCCTTTGTTAAAATCCTGAGACAGATCAAAATGAAATCTTATTTTATTTTTCTTAATAAGCCAATAGGTTTAACCTCACAACAATGCATTTCGCGTTATAAAAAACAAAATAATTTGAAAAAAACAGGACATCACGGAACCCTAGATCCCTTTGCTAGTGGATTGTTGTTGGTTGGTGTGAATGAAGCAACAAAATATTTTTCTTATGTGGAAGATAAAAAGAAAGTGTATGAGGCAGAAATTTGTTTGGGCATTAAAACAGATACGCTTGATCACACAGGGGCTGTTTTGGAAAAAATGACTGTGCCTGAGCTGTGTGATGAAAAAATAAAAGAGACATTAAAGTCTTTTGTTGGCAAAAGTACGCAAAAGCCACCCATGTATTCTGCTGTAAAAAAAGACGGTAAGAAGCTCTATGAATTAGCGCGGCAAGGCTTGGTTGTGGAGCGTAATGAGCGCAATATAGAGGTTTATAAGGCAGACTTTGTTTCTCTAAAAGACAATTTCTTGCGTGTGCGATTTTGTGTAACGCGAGGAACCTATGTTCGCGTTTTAGCTGAAGATGTTTCTGAGGCATTAGAGACTTGCGGGCACTTGTCATTTTTAGAAAGACAGAGTCTTTGTGGGCACGATTTGGGCGATATCAATAAAATGATTTCCATTTCTGAAATGTTAGCAGGGTTTTCTAAAATCCTGCTTGATGATGTTCAGGCGCGTGACATTCTCAATGGGAAAAAAGTGTGTTTAGAACCTGAGGGCAGCCAAAAAACCAACACAGGGCCATGGCAAGACAATGCATTGTCAGGTGAAATAAGACAGGTGTTTAATGGCGATAGATTTCTTGGTTTGGGGCGTCTAGAAGGGGCCTGTATTATTGCCCATCGCATGATGAATAGCAGCGATATATTATAAAAAAAGCGACAAGCAATCAAGTCTATCCAGGCTTTAACCTAATTAATATGATAACCATAGCTGCTTTGCCGTGAGCCTATTTTATGTAAGCGGTGTGATTGTGTAACCATTATAGGTCTGTTGCAGCCACCTTAAAAGGGGTATAAAAATACTTGTTTTTGGTCTTTTCTTCTTTGTCTAGAAATGACAAAATTATCTTATAAAAGGAAAGTTTGAAGGATAATTAGCCGATAATAAGGGCAAGACATGACGCAAGAAATAGACAACAACATTCCTCTTTCACACGATTATAGCGTAGATGAAGATCAATGGTTATATGACGAATATGAGAGCTATGAAGAATGTCCAGATTTAAGTGAAGAAGAGCTTTCTGAATATGCTGTTATGTCACTTCACCTTGCTGCTTTTGAAATGAAAAGTGAAAAACGGGAAGAAGATAGTTACCAGCAGGTCGCAGAGAGTGGTTCGCGTGATGAGAAGAAACCTTTTTTTAGCCTTAGATCTCTTGTTACCTTTAATCCCATTTATGAACTAGGAAAACTCGTAGCAGAAGTTGTGGCCCCCAGTAATGACAACGTCTTACGAGAAGACCTTACAAACGAAGATCAAGAAGTCGAGAATAAAAGTTTTGTTGAAGAAATAAAGGAATTAAAGTCAGACGTTTTTCCTGAAGGCATATCCGTTGAGTCTGTGGGAGATGCCTTAAAGCGAGGAGCTAGCCATGTTTACGAAGCTGTTGTTTCTACGAAAGAATCCCCTGAAGCTTCCGTTGTTGATAATGACGAAAACGACTGGTGCGATGAAGATGAAAACTACTGGTATGATGAAGATGAATATTTGTACTGTTGGGATTTTGAAGAAGAGCAGAACAGCTGTGATGCAGAATTTTACGAGGAAAGTGAAGCCGTTTCTTGGTGGTCAGTTATAGAAGGTGAAGACGCTGTGTGTTATGATGAGGATCTTATTGAAGAAGATGATCGCATTGAAATAGATGATGACGATTTTGCCAATCCCAAAAAACTCATTAGTAATGAAGTTGATCAAACAGTTGTTGTTGAGGAGCCTTCAGTTTATGTTGTGGCACCTGTCATAGCAGATATTGACCAGCACAATTTATTTGGCGCTAATACAACAGGATTCAGCGCTCAAACCTATTCAGGTTCGTTAAATGAAGCTTCAAATGATGATGGCGTGGACAGTGTTTTGCCGATTTCCTTTTCAATGAGCGAAGAAGATGGCTGTACGCATGATGAGCCTTACGATTACTATCCCTCTGAAGGGGCGCAATCGTCTTTATTGGCATCAGAAGAGGAAGCAACACAAACAGAAGAATTGGGCAATTACGCTTTAAATAATAGTGAAGAGTCTGGTTCTGAAACAAAGGATGTTATTCTTGATGCTGCCGTTGCAGATGTTGTGTCTGAAAATCAATTTTATGAAGAAGGAGTCGTAGAAGAAAATCCTATACGCTTTGTAGAAGACATGGCCTTCTTAAGTGCTCAAGCGACGACAGATCCTAAGCTGGCGGTGTCTCAAGGTGCTTTAGCACGGGCGGCGACAACGAGTAAAAGAACAGAACAACAAGGTAGCGGCGGAATTCTAACAACAAACCATACTGAGCAAGATGATGTTTTTGATACAGGCATGAGGTTGTTTTTTGGTGCTGACAGTATTTTGACAGAGGATGCGGCATCTGATTCTGAGCAAAGAAAAACCATTGCACAAGCTTTACACATTCAAGAATCCTTTTTGAGATATCCTCAAAGAATTGCTTTAGCAGGATTAGCGCTAAAGACTACGGGGAAAACAACAAATGTTCATGATGAGAACATGCTTTTTGGACAGGTTATGGTACACGCGGGCATGTTAATGTTTTTTACCACACGAAATCAGTTAGGCAAGACGCGTGTTAACAACACCCTTACTTCAGAACAACAATCAAAAGAGTTTTATACTGTTTCCAGAAACTCTCCCACAACAGGCCAAGGCATGCAGCAAGAAAAACAAAGGCACCCACAAAAAAACAGGGTGGGTAAAAAGAAAATTGTCAAAAATGAAAGCAAGCAAAAAGATCCTTTAGAAACGTTCCCAGGAACGCCGTTAACATCATATCACAAACCAATTGATATCATTGTTTAAAAGAATATTGTCTTTTAATGTCAATTTGGAATATCAAATTCCTAACAAATTTAACTGTAATATATATTTGTTTATTGTTTTCTGAGAGGTAATTTATGTTCCATAAGCTTATTAAATTTTTAGCGGCAGGGCTTGGTTTGGGTTATGTTCCCTTTGCACCAGGAACCTTTGGAACAATCCTTGGGTCCTTAATGTTTTTTCTTTTAAAAGATGTTTCACACATCTATTTTATTCAGATCACAGTTGTTGTTGCGATTATTTCTCTTGTTATTGCTCATTTAGCTGAAAAAAGCTTTGGTGAAAAAGATTGCCAAAAAATTGTTATTGATGAGGTGGCAGGAGTTCTCGTTTGTTACGCTTTTGTTAGTTATTCTTTGTTTAATTTGGTAATGGGTTTTATTCTTTTCCGTCTTTTTGATATTGCAAAAATATTTCCAGCGAGACAAGCACAGGATCAACTCAAGGGAGGTCTTGGCGTTGTGGGAGATGATGTTATTGCTGGAATTCAAGCAGGACTTTTGCTCTATTTTTTGCCCAATATCTTTCATTGGGTTCAGACACTCATACAAGCCCTTTAGGTTAGTAGTCTGAAATGGGAGCCCTTGTTTCAAAAAGAAACTTATCAAAACCATTCTTTAAAAAGTAATTTTCAACTTCTTTTCTGATTTGCACGCCCGTTTCCATTTTTAGACATCTGTGAGCGAGCCTAATAGTTGACGCCATATTAAGAAGCTTGGCCAAAGACTTGATTTTCGGAATTGATCGAGGCGTCATAGATAGGCTGTCAATACCCATGCCGATGAGAAGAGAACAAAGAAGCGGTTGTGCCGCAATATCACCACAAGCGCTTACCTTTATTTTGTGTTTGTGTGCTGCTGTTATGGTTCTTTGAATCATTTTTAGCACTGCCGGATGATAGGGATCATAGAGCTTGGCCACAACAGGGTTGCTGCGGTCTACCGCCAAGCAATACTGAACAAGGTCATTGGTTCCCAAAGAAAAGAAATCGACTTCTTTAGCAAGGTGTTCAGCAATTTCAACAGCAGCAGGCACTTCCACCATTGCGCCAATGGGGATGTGTCGAGCAAAAGGCAGCCCTTCATCACGCAGCTCTTTTTTTACTGATTGCAGAATTTGTTTTGCTTCTCGAAGCTCTTCCATTGTTGTGATCATAGGAAAGAGAAGCTTTATTTTTCCATAGTGAGAAGCGCGCAAAATAGCTCGTAGCTGGATACGAAATAAATCTTTTCTTTCTAGTGAGAAGCGAATGGCACGCCAGCCCAGAGAGGGGTTGCTTTCCTTTGGAAGATTCAAATAAGCGACATACTTATCGCCGCCAATATCAAGAGTTCTAAATACGACTTTTTTATCTTTGGCGACATCAATGACGCGCTTATAAATGATAAACTGCTCTTCTTCTGTGGGGAGCTGTTTTCGAATCAGAAAGGGAAATTCAGTTCTACATAGACCTATAAGGTCAGCACCATAGGTGACAGCATTTTTAGCATGGGCGACCATATTAAGGTTGGCGCCAATGGGAAAATAATGTTTGGATTTAAGTCCAATTCTAATTTTCTTATCTTTATTAGTTTCAAAGCTTTTTATTCTTTTTTGTGATTCTTCTATTTCGTGCTTGTATAATTCAATAGTGGCTTTTGTTGGGTTAACAATAACAACCCCCGCATAGCCATCGACAATAATGTTGTCATCATTCTTCAGTTGGCCAGGTATAGCGCTTAAACCCAACACTGTTGGAATGTTTAGTGTATCAGCAAGGATCGCTATATGAGAATTTGCGCCACCGCTAGGAGAAATGATGCCTTTTGTTTTCTTAAGATCAAGGTTTGTAAAATCAGAAATGGACCAAAAATCATTGAAGAAGATAGCGTTTTCTTTTGTTGTAAAAGCATTACGCCTTGATGATTCACCATACAAAAGGTAGTCGCTTATTTTTCTTGAAATGTCTTGAATGTCGTAAGCGCGTTCTTTTATGTATTCATCATGGGCAAGAGCCATGCGGTCCATGTATTTTTTTACAATGCTATCTAGTGCCTTTATGGCTGAAAGACCCTTTTTTATTTCGTTAATAACTTGTTGTTGGAAGCTATGGCTTTCTAAAAAAAGAAGGTAGGCTTCAAAAATACTAGCTTCGTCAGGGCCAAATTTTGCTTCAGCTTGTTTTTTTGTTTCACGAATTTCATGGCTGACATGTAAAAAAGATTCTTGTAGTTTTTTTATTTCTGATTCAATATTTTGTGGCGTGCTCGTGTCTTGTTGTGTTGTATAATATGTTTGAGAAATAATTTTTAAACGCCCCATAGAAATGCCAGGCACAGCGGGAATGCCTTTTATTATGTGGTCTCGCAGATATTCATAGGTAACTTCATCATTAGCCTTATCAAGGGTCGCTTTAGAGACAGCCGCTTTTTGAACGGTGCCCACGGTCTCCATAAATTTTGCTTTTTCGATCAGGCTAACAGCGGGAATGGCTAATGATAAAAGAAAGTCGACATCTTTTTTTCGAAACTTTGTTGTTTTTTTGTTTTGAACAGAAATGACCCCAATAGGGCAGGCGTTGTAAACAAGCGGCACACCAAGAAAAGAAGCATATTCTTCTTCTCCCAGACCTGCCATGGGAAGAAATATTTTACTTTTTGTCGCATTGGCAATAGAAATAGGTTTCAGTAACTTGAGACTTGTGCCTGTCAGTCCCTGGCCTGCTTTAATGATAATTTGGTCAATGGCCATTTCATTGAGGCCATATGTTGCTTTTAATGTGAGTTCTTCTGTGATGGAATTAAAAAGATACAGTGAGCAAGCGTCAGTGCGCATTAGGCGCGCTACTTTTTCCACAAGAACATGGAGAACTTTTCCCAAATCATTGGGTGATTGAATGAGAACTCCCAAATCCATGAACGATAGAAGCTCGTGCTCTTTGATTGAATGAACCTTCATATCTTTGAACACATTTGCCACAATTATTCAGTTTTATAAATAGTTTTTCGAAATAATTTGGAAGAATGTCTATTCTTCATTTTCAATGATGAGAGAGCCATCAACAGCATAGAAGTCAGGTAACTCTATGTCTTCATTTGTAGTTTTTACTTGGTCGATCGTTATTGTTATATTATGTGAGCTTTCTTCAATGTCTTGCGACGCATAAAAAGAAAGATCAAGCATACGCCCAGATCTGTTAAATTCTTTGTCAACACTTGACACCTCTATTGTAATAGAGCCTTCGGTTGTTGTGTCAAAGTCAACAGTGGCATCAGCAATATTCGCTGCTTCACGAAGAATCGACGAAGTGAGTGTGTTGCTATCAAGGTAAAAAAAGTCTGTATCATACAGAATTGTAAAAGTAAGCGAACTAATACCATAATTATTTGCCTCATCGAAATCTATGAAATAGGAGATATCAAGCACAGCCTTGTCGCCTTGATGAAGGCTATCAAAATAAAGGGTTCCGGCGCAGACATAGATTCCTGTTGTGTTTTCATTGCTGGGCAAGGGACAGTTTTCATTACTGCTTTGTTCCGTAATGAAAAGAGTGTACCACTCATGATCTGAAGTGATATCATCGCCAGAGTTGTCAAAATACCAATCTCCCCAATCGTCATCAATAGCATAGGCTGTTACACGAAAATCAAAGTCGCCAAGCTCCGTTGGTGTGCCCGCTATTTCTCCACTGGAACCGATAACGATGCCGTTGGGCAGCTCGCCACCAGAATGAGAAAACAATAATTCAGAACTATCAAATAATTGATAGCTTTCATCTTCTGCGGAAAGAAAAAAAGAGTATGGTTCTTCTAGGAGCCCTATGGTTAAGTTAGCTTTGTGAAGATTGGCGCCACAAGAGGCCAACAGAGATATTAGATAGATTGAAAGCAAAGGGAGCCAAAGCCTGTTGAGCATGATCATACAGACTGTAACGTTATTATACGAAATAAGGTTTTAGAAAAAAATGATAGATTAACTAATAATAACAACAGGATAGAAGACAAGAGGCCAAGACAAGGCATGCGGTTTCTGTTTTGAGCACAGTTGTTCCCATTGAAAGTGCTTGGGCAGCTTTGATTTCAAGCTGTTCCTGTTCTTCTTTAGTAAAGCCGCCTTCAGGCCCAATAAAGAGACTGCTGGGAGTCTTAATGAGGAAACGCGGTTTTTGTTTTTGGTTTTCTTGTGAGGAATCAATTTTTCCAAAGAAAATATTTTCTGTTTGCCCAATGAGAGCATTAAATTCTTTTGAAGGATAAATGTGCAAGGCCTGCACGCGCAAGCTTTGTTTTTGAGCGGTTTCTGAAATTTTGAACAGGCGATCTAGTTTTGCTTGTGTAAGGTTTCTTGTTTGCGTGCGCTGGGTCGTCATGAGTTGAACAGCGGCAATATTCATTTCAGTAAGTTTTTCAATAGCCCATTCTAGTCTTTTTTGTTCAATCAATGGCAAGCATACAGTCAGTGGTATTGGTGGCGGTTGTATGCTTTTTTCAGTGATCTCAATTTTGAGAGGATTTAGTTTTGTTAGACGTGCTGTTGCTTTTACGCCGCCATTGTTTGTGATGAATATTTCATCGCCGACTTTAGCACGCATGACACGGCGTAAATGATGTTCATCTTCCTTTGTTAAATGAATTGGAGAGACTAATTGCGGATTATTTTTTACGATAAAGATAGGCATACCAGTTTTCTGATTGCTTTTTGTTTACAAGATCTAGATCTGAAAAAGCATCTTCAATCAACCCCTTTCTTTCAGGCAAAATACCAGATAATATTAAATAACCTCTGTTTTCTATTAGGCTTAACAGGTCATTTTTAAGTGCGCACAGCGTTTCAGCAATAATATTAGCAACAACGACGTGGGCTGGTTTTAGATTAAGATTATTTAGCGGGCCATTGTTTAAGCAAAAGACAATATCTTTAGCCTGAGGATTTCGTTGCAGGTTTTCACTGGCTGTTTCAATGGCTTCTGCGTCAACCTCAATGCCAACAACCTCTTCAAAGCCTATGAGTTTTGCTAAAATCGCTAAAATGCCACTGCCACAACCCACATCAATGAGTGTATTAAGGTTGTTGTCTTGTTGCTTTAATTCATGAATGTACTCAACACAAAAGCGCGTGGTGTCATGTTGGCCTGTGCCAAAAGCCATGCCAGGATCCAGGGTGAGAACAATTTCATTGTCTTTATGCATGTAAGGTTCCCAGCTGGGACGAATCACGATGTTGTAGGCAAGAGTAAAGGGCTTGAAATGTTTTTTCCATTCTGTGGCCCAGCTTTCCATAGGGATTCTTTTTATGGTTACAAGCGAAACGTCTTTGTTTTCTAATGTTTGTAATTTTTGTGCTATAGCATTGATATTTGTTTGGTCTGGAAAATAGGCAATAAATTCGGGGTTAGTTAGAGGGGCGTCTTCATCAAGAGGAAACATTTGGTAGCTGCCAAGTGAGCCGAACTGTTCAAGTTTTTGTTGGAATATTTCTGTGTTTTCCTGTGTGATGTTCCAGCGTGTTTCAAGCCAGTGTGGGTTTGGGGCGTTTTTCATAGACCCCTTCTAAAAGAAGATAGGTTCAATAGCAAGCCATGACATGCTTTAGCCTTGCATTTGTTGTTTAAAATCAATATCATAAGCGCCCAAAAACAAATGATTCTGAGGAATAATTATGGATACAATGAATGATGAGTTTGAAAAAGCTCTGATGGAACAAGAAGAAGATGGTAACGAAGAAGATGATGGGCGTGTCAAAAGTGAATGGGAAAAAAATTGGCGTTCTGATACAATTGTTGCGTTTATTCATACAATCAAAAACGTTCTTTTTCACCCCATCCATTATTTTGCACAGATCAAACCAAGCGAAGACTATTTAAGTATTAGCATTTTTGTGTATGTAAATTCACTTATTTATGTTGCTGTTGCCTTTGCGAGCCAGGTCGCTTTTATGGCGTTAACGGGGAAGGCAGATGAAGTGACGATGGGTGTTTTTAATGCTTTTTGTTCTTTGCTTTTTGTGCCCTTTTTAAGTGTGGCCCTTGTTTTTGCCATTTCCGGTATCTATCATTTGTTTTTTACCATGGTTGGTGGGTCGCAAAAAAAATATAATACAACACTCACACTCTGGGCCTATAGTCAGTCTACATCTGTTTTGGGTATTGTTCCTGTCTTGGGTGTTTTTGTTGCGATGATCTATGGATTGGTAATAGCGATTGGTGGCGGCTCAAAATTTCATGAGATTAGTGGTGGCAAAGCAGCTTTGGCAGTGCTTGTTCCTGTTCTTCTTTGTTGTTGTGTTTTTGGCAGTGCTGTTTTGGCAATTACATTATTTGCTGGCGGCATGAGTGCGTTGATGGGAAATTTAATTAATTAGTTAGTTAGTTAGTTTAGAAAGCGTTGTTATGTCTATACCTCTCTCACAAGGATTACGAATATTTTCTTATATTATGAGCCAGAAGATGAAAGGCAACAAACACTTTCCTCTTGTTCTTATGTTGGAGCCCCTCTTTCGCTGTAACTTGAATTGTGCGGGCTGTGGTAAAATTCAGTATTCAAAAGATATTCTTGATAAGAAGCTTTCAGTAAAAGAATGTCTTGATGCTGCGGCAGAGTGTGGTGCGCCTGTTGTGTCTATTCCCGGAGGAGAGCCCTTGTTGCATCCTGAGATTGGTGAGATTGTTGCAGGATTAATCAAGCAGAAACGCTATATTTACTTGTGCACCAATGCGCTATTGCTCAAAAGAAAATTAGATCTATTTAAACCGTCTCCTTTTTTGAGTTTTAGTGTGCATCTCGATGGTCTTAAAGAAGATCATGATAAAGCTGTTTGTCGTGAAGGTGTTTTTGATCAAGCTGTACAAGGCATTCAAGAGGCAATAAAAAAAGGTTTTAGAGTCACAACAAACACCACTCTTTTTGACTGGGTGGACCCAAGGCGCATTAGAGATTTTTTTGATTTTGCGATGAACCTTGGCATTGAGGGCATGGTTATCTCCCCCGCCTATCCCTATGATAAGGCTCCTGATCAGGAAAGTTTTTTACATCGAAACAAATCGCGCGAATATTTTAGTCGCGTTTTTCTTGATGCCAAAAAAGAATGGAA
>JAHJDR010000112.1 GCA_018812345.1 bacterium
ATCTTTTGGGCCCTGACAACCACCAACAATGTAAACACCATCTGTTGTTGTTGCCACGGGATCAAGTTTTGGATGCTTTTCCATGAAAAAAGCATTACCACACATGCTAATGCCAACTAAGTGAGACATTATTTTAGCATCAGGCTGTGCTTCCACAGCAATCATGAGCACAACAAGGTCTGCTGCCACTTCAAGTTCTTCTCCTGACAGGAGATCATTAATGTTGATTAACATTTCCTGTCCAGCGGCTTTCACATGAGGCATGCCCTTTTTTTGGTCAAACATCATAAACAAAACACCACTTTCTGATGCTTGTCTGTAAAGGTCTTCGCCACATTTTCCAAAAGCACGCATATCAGCATAGAGTTGATAAATATGAGACTCAGGCAAAGCACCACGAACTTGGTTGGCAAATTTAAGTGCTGTCATACAACAGTTTCGTGAACAGTACTCGTGATAGTCTTCATTGCGGCTACCAACACAGTGAATGATAGCAATATTTTTAGGTTCTTTACCGTCTTTTGTTTGCAATTTGCCTGTCTTGAGCATTTGTTCAAATTCAACAGAGGTCACAACATTTGGTAATGTCCCATAACCATATTGCGTGATAACAGAGGGATCAAAGGTCTTTAAACCTGTGGCCACAATGACGTTACCAAACTTGATGTCGACTTCTTTTTCTGATGTTTTTATTTTGGCTTCAAAATTTCCCACATAACCAAAAACATCTTGAATTTCTGAACTTAAATAAACATGAATATGATCATGATTAAGAACACGTTTAATTTTTTCATTAATAAGTTCTCGGGCACTTTCATAGCTTTGATAAGTGGTATCCAATTGAGCCATCATGCCACCAAGATGACCTTCTCGCTCAACAAGATGTACATCTCGACCTGAATCAGCAATTTCAATCGCTGCTGATAAACCCGCAATTCCACCGCCCACAACAAGTGATGATGGATTGATTTCCACAGCGCGTTTATCGAGCCCTTCATGAAAGGCCACACGCCTTAAGGCTCCGGAAACAAGATCTCTCGCCTTCATTGTCGCTTCTGTACGATCTGTGTGTACCCAGGAAACATGTTCGCGAATATTGGCCATTTCAAACATGTAAGGATTAAGACCCGCATTAACCAAGGCTTTACGAAATGTTGGTTCGTGAATTCGTGGAGAACAAGCCGCCACAACAACACGATTGAGATTGTGTTCTTTAATATCTTTGATGATAAGATCCTGACCTGGATCTGAACACATGTATTTATAGTTTTTGGAAATTACAACATTAGGTAATTTTGCAATTTCTTCTGCTACGGCTTCCACATCAACCATTTTTGCAATGTTAGAGCCACACCAACAAACATATATACCAATTCTTGGGTTTTCCATAAATTAGTTCTCCAAATAAAATTCACTTATATAATCAGCAAAATCTGTGATTTTGGTTCCATTTGTAGCTGAGCGTTTTAAATTTGCATTACAAATGGGACACATCACGGTCACATGATCACACTCTTTACACAATTGAGCCATACGCTTTTTACCCACTTCAAGGGCTTTTGAAGGAAATAATGACTCAGCAGGACCACCACAGCAAAATGTTATTTTTTTGCTTTCAAATGGTTCTTTCACGTTTACGCCTGCTTTACTTAAGAGTTCTCTGGGTTCTCCCACAACATTTTCATGTCGGGCATATACACAGGAATCATGAATCGCAACTTCACCGCCCTTATTATTGAGTGGATTAAGACCACGTTTTGCAAGCACTTCAATATAGCTCTTCACGACAATATCAAATTCAGGAAGAATTTTTGGATAAACTTCGCGCAACATATGTGTTGTGTGAGGATCTACAGTGATCACTCGCTTCACACCATGTTTTTTAAGGTTTTCATAAACCTTTTTTGCTTGTGCTAAAGTCACATCATCAGCACCTAAATCATAAGTAAGGGCCCCTGCATAAAGATCATCTTCATATAAATAACCAAACTTTGACCCCGATTTTTGAAGCAATTTGGCCATATTAGTGAGCGTGTTATTAAACGTTTTCACTTCTTCTTTATTTGGCCCACCCATGAACTTTGATACATTCACAAAACGGTTGGCCATACGACCAAAAACCGTAAAGTTCATGAAAAACGTTCCTTCAAAAAGCTCAAGAGTCTTTACTAGTTTATTAATGTAGGGAATAATCTGGTACATATTACCCGTATACAGAATAGTATCGCCACCTTTAGGCAAATTAAGATCCTTTGCCCATTTTGTAGCAGCTTCCTGTGAAATTGGTAATACAGAACCTCTTAGCTTAAGATTATCCACTAAGATTTTTGTCACTTCTTTAATTTGTGCCATGTCTCATCCTCACTAAATATTAAAAACATCACGATTCAAATAACTTCTTAAAAGTCGTACATTATCGGCTATTTTTACGCCTCGAGGGCAGCTTTCTTCACAGAGTTTACAAAGCAAACAGGAGTAAATTGATTCTTGTTCTGCTTTGATTTTATCTGTCATGCCTAAAAGCGCATAACGAAATAACGACCGGGGAAGTAAATTTGTATCCATAGGGCAAATAGCTGTACATTTGCTGCAATTAAAACACATCTCCATGTTTTGATCTCCGAGCCCTTTCACCTTTTTCATAAAACCTGGATCAACCCGTGTTGTCATGTATAGACCTCCTCTAATAAAGACAGATGATTTCTGTCTTAATCATTAAACATAAACCTCTTTAACTTTGTTGTTTAGCTTTCGCAGCAACTTCTTCAAAACGCATGTCTTTGACACTCTTTTTAATTTTGCCTTGAATAATGCTTTGAATCACACGCGATGCAGCCGCTGATGCTTGTGCTACTGTGTCTGGAATATCTTTAGGACCATGGCACACACCGGCTACAGCCACACCACCAACATTTGTGTTGACAGGATCAGTGACTGAGCTCAATTCTTTAAACCAACCATCCTCTGTTGTGGAAACGCCTAAAATCTGACTCAAGTCTTTTGTTTCTTCACGTGGTTCCAAGCCAACAGCTAAGACAACCATATCAACGTGTTGCTTCAAAAGTTTTAAACCATGAATGTCTTGGCTCTTCACTAATAGTTTACCATCTTCTTCTTCGACTTTCACAGTACTACCACGCACAACATTGATACCCTCGTCTTTGATGCGATTATAAAATTCTTCGTAACCTTTACCAAAAGCACGCATGTCGATATAGTATTCATGTACCTCGGTTTCAGGTAGTTTTTCTTTAACCAGGTGAGCCAGTTTAAGTGAGTACATGCAACAAACTGTGGAACAGTATTTGTTGTAGTGTTCATCACGACTACCCACACAGTGAACAATAGCAACACTTTTTGGTGATTCACTATCTGCTGTAAATACCCAATTACCAAACTTATCTTTGCTTCGAAATGTGATTTCACCTGATGTTGGGCCACCAGCATTAATCAGTCTTTCTAATTCTAATGATGTGACAACATTAGGAAATCGTCCATAACCAAATTGTTCTGCGCGTTTAGCATCAAAAGGTTTGAAACCTGTAGAAACAATAATGTTACCAACTGTTATTTCGATTTCCGCATCTTTTTCATCCAGATTAATGCAATCAGGAACAGGACAAACCTTAACACATGCACTGCATTTCCCCTTTTTCACATAAAGACAGGCGTCTTCATCAATGAGGTATTTATTGGGAACGGCTTGAGCAAAAGGAATGTAAATAGCCTTGCGCATTGTTGTTCCCGCATCAAACTCACTAGAAGCACGACCAGGACATTTTTCAGCACATGTACCACAACCAATGCAGGTATTAACATTAACACGACGCGCTTTTTTAAGAACTTTGACTTTATAGTTGCCAGGACCACCAGAAACAGATTTCACTTCTGAATAGGTGAGCATTTCAATATTAGCGTGTTGTCCTACTTCTACCATTTTAGGTGTAAGAATACAGGCAGCGCAATCAAGTGTTGGGAACGTTTTATCAAACATGGCCATATGACCACCAATTGTGCCTGTTTTTTCTAACAAGTAAACTTTTTGACCTGCATCAGCTATTTCCAATGAGGCTTGAATGCCAGCAATACCACCCCCAATAACTAACGTATCAGGATGAACTTCCGTTTCTTCTGGCATAGCCGCTAATGTAAAACTAACACCATAAAAGGCACACGTTAGAATCGTTTTAGCTTGTTGGGTATTGACCACAAGATGTTCTTTAAAGCTTGCCAAAACGACCTCTTCGCCATTTTTACCATTGGCATTTAAGGCGCGTGCAAAAAAGGCTTTAAAAACACCCGGTGTTTGACCGGCAATTATCATTCTTTCTATTTTTAGGTTTTCTAGCTTCTTTTTTGTTTCTTCAAAGTTAGTGAGATCTAGTTCTTTGGGTTCCCAAACAGAAACCACTTCGCGTAAGGTCTGCAAATATGTTTTTATTTCATTAATATCGATATCTTTTGCGTGACCATTACCAGTATCACAAAAATATATGCCTGTTAATTTTTGCTCTGCCATAAGATTTTCTCCATTAAAAATTCAATAAACATTACATCTGATATACAGATTTTAGCTAAAATTACATCTGATATTTACAAGTAAAAAAATAATATGCATTTATTAGACGCCTAAGACTTGTGTGTAAATTGATATTGTTCTGTATAAAATCAGCTGTTTAATTGACCTTTATCATGTTGTGCTATCTTGTCAATAAAACGGTTTTGAATACCTCCAAAGCCACCATTGCTCATAAAAAGGACAACTGTTGGTTGCTTAGAATGATCTAATATGAGTTGTGGAATGGCATTCAGAGAATTGGGGGCAAAAGCCTTTTGCTCTTTCTGCTTTAAAAAATCCACAATCTGCTTGATATCAAGCACCTCTCCATCCACTACTTTTTCTGGCTGATCAACAGGAGCTATCAAAGAAACATCAGAATGTAAGAAACTCTTTGCATAATCTGCCTGAAAGAGGTTTCTGCGCGTTGTGTTAGATCGTGGCTCAAACACAGAAATCAGCTGATAATTTGGATACTTATCTTTAATTGCTTGAATTGTTTCTTTAACCGCGGTGGGATGATGAGCAAAATCATCTATAACAATCCATTGCTCATCTTCATAAAGGATCTCTTGTCTTCGCTTAACACCTTCAAAGGATTTTAAAGCATTCACAGCCTCAATCAGGCTAAATCCTAGCCTTTCCAAAACAGAGAAACAAGCGGCAACATTTTCCGCGTTATAGAGTCCTGCTAAAGGGGATTCAACGTGAACAATGGTTTTTTCGTTCACAGAAATATCAAAAATACTTCCAATTTTTGTAGCCTGAAAATGAGTAATTTGCCAAACAGGAACATCTGTTCCATAACGCCTCATAAAGTAAGCTATTTGGCCCATCTTAGATTTTGCCACCTTTTCTAAACAAGGATAAGTAGCACTGAAATGGAGAGAGCCATTTGTGGGAATTTTATCAAAAAGTTGTGAAAAAGCCTCTTCAATTTCTTCTACATTATTGTAAATATCAGCATGATCAAACTCAAGTGATGTGGCAATGACATGCTTGGGGTTATAGTGTAGAAATTTAGGTGTCTTCTCAAAAAAAGCTGTGTCATATTCATCGCCTTCAATAATAAAATACTTACCTTGCCCTAATCGAAAATTTCTTTTTTGATTTTTGGCAACCCCTCCCACAAGAAAAGAAGGATCGGCGCCCATTTCTGTAAGCAAATGAGCCATAATAGCTGTAGTGGTTGTCTTTCCATGAGTTCCGGTAACAGCAATAACCTCTTTTTCTTTAAAAAAGAAGTACTGCAAGGCTTCTGGCATGGTCACATAAGGAATGTCTTCTTTTAATATGTACTGAGCTTCTGGATTATTTTTGGTAATCGCATTTCCCACAATTACAAGATCAGGCTTTATATTCTTAATATTTTCTACTGAAAAAGGCGTTAGAATTGCTATGCCCTGCTCTCTTAACTCATCAGACATTGGTGGATAAACATTATTATCAGAACCTGAAACATCAAAACCTTTTTCCTTGAGCATACCTGCGAGTGACCCCATACCGGTACCACAGATGGCCATTAGGTAGATCTTTTTTGCTTCTGCGGGGATTTGGGAATTTCGAGTTTTCATTTTACAATCCTATCTCTTGCTTTTGTATAACTTAGTGCGTCTAGCGTCTAGCGTCTAGCGTCTAGCGTCTAGCGTCTAACGCACTAATAAGCTTGAAATCAATAGACAAATCCTATTAGTATGGTTTTAATGAGCGAAGCACAAATTCAAAGATTAAAACAGCTTAAAAATATTTTTAAAAAACTACCGGCAAAAAAACGAGAGGCACTAGGCATTAGTTTTCTCAAAGTTAAGTTGCGTGTTCACGCAGCAATTGATGTAAATCATATCAAAGAATTTCTTGGTGATTATCATATTAGTTTTGTTCCAGAGAATCTCGACAACATGATAAACTTTCTTCACTCAGAAGAAAATACCTTACCAGAATTTATTGCTATGGAAGACTCTTTAAATCACATTGAAGTCAACATCTCCACTACCACTGACAAAAAAGGCCTTCCCTCTTATAATCCCGATGAAGTGGAAACATTGAAGGATGGGGTTAAACCATTCAAATCGTGAAACGATTTGAGAATATCGAACAACGAATCATGAACAAAAGAATTTTGATGTTCAATAATCAATATCCAATAATCAATATTCAATATCCAAGTGAAGATTTACTTGATGATTGATTATTCATTATTGAGTGTTGGATATTGAATCTGGTTCACTATTCAAAATGACTGAAAATAATCTAAATACAATCTATGATAAACTAATTTCCCATTTCGGACCCCAGAATTGGTGGCCTGGTGATACGGGTTTTGAAATTTGTGTGGGGGCTATTTTGACGCAAAATACTGCGTGGACTAATGTGGAAACCGCTATCATGAATTTGAAGTCTATCCACACTTTGGGTTTTGATGAAATGTTGGCTTTACCTGATTCACAACTTGCCCATCTTATTAAACCTGCAGGTTATTTTAATGTAAAAACAAAACGTCTCAAAAACTTTCTCAAGGCAATAAAAGACAAATACGAAACCTTTGATGCCTTATCTGATCTCGACACACAAACACTCAGAGAATTCTTGCTAAGCATTTCTGGCATTGGCCCGGAAACAGCTGACAGCATGGTCTTGTACGCTTTTAATCGCCCTATTTTTGTTGTGGATGCTTATACAAAACGAATTCTATTGAGACATTCACTCATTGATGAAGAAGCAGACTATTTTCGCATTCAAGACTATTTCACAGATCATCTCGATGAAGATGAAAAGCTCTTCAATGAATACCACGCCCTAATCGTTGCCACAGGCAAACACTTTTGCCACAAATCAAAGCCAAAATGTGACAAATGTCCTTTGAAAGAGATTAATGGGGGACCGACTTTGTAACGTACTGCATACTGCGTTCGTCACTGCGAACCTGAGCTACACGTCCTGAGCAAAGTCGAAGGGAGCATACTGTATTTTTTTAGATCTTAGAGCCTTTGCCGTTAGCTTCATACATGATTGGCAATTGACAATTTGCGATTGAGATTGAGATTGCCAATAGCTAATTGCCATTTGCCTATTGTCAATCATGCCTGGATTGCTTCACCCTCACTGCGTTCGGGTTCGCAATGACGGTACTTGAAGGTACCTACTCCATTACTGGACACATTTGTGTCCAGTTTTTCTCAATTTCCACAACTTATTCTCGCATCACACGATAGAGTTTATATATAAGACATCCCCCAAGGCATACAGGTGACAGAATAATTTTAAGGAGCACACATGGAAAACGTCATGCCCAAAGCTTATGTCACCAAACTTCCCGAAGGTTTACGCGCAGATGAAACACCTCAACAATACTATGTTGGTGCGCGTGAAGGCCAACTCACTCAAAACTGCACTGACCTCGCCAGCGTTGAAACACCCATCTATTCCGAATCGTGTGACGATGTTGTTAACAACATTTACATCAATGATGAAACCGGTGACGTCTACGTGCCACAACCTGATGGCGAAACCTATGCCATGTATGAAATGGAAACTGGTTACGGGTTTTGGGAGCGAACTGGTTTTTGGCATGATTCAAGTATGGGCCTAACGGGTTCTCTGGATTATATGAATGGTAACTTTGAAGAACTCACACAAGAACAAATTAGGCATCTTCGAGCAATTCCAAATAATGAAGTTTATGCTTATATCATTGATAAGATGTCTGTAACAAAACTGGATGAAAAACCTGAAGCATGGTGTGATAGGTTAATTTATTTTGCCTGCAGTCATTGGATACAAACACACGGGGCTGATCACAGTTATTATGAAAAGGCCCTCGCAATTTTACAAAAAATCGTAGCTCAAAGCCATGATATCAAAACTATTAATTTAGCTATTGATCTGTACCAACGCGAAACAAATTACAAAGATTATGATATTCTTCTTGCTGCGAGCAAGAATCAACGTATTACCCCCTACATTAGATTTAATAAGCTCGCAAAATATCTCGATGAAACAAGCGATATAAAAGCCTGGGAAAAACTTACCGACCTTATGCAAGAGAGCATGACTCCTGAACATGCCTATACAGCGTACCTAATCGCTGAGCATATTATTATTCACGCAGATGATCATATACAAGATCCAGCCCTAGCCAATCACTACAAAGCAGAGGCTGAGGAGTCCTTATTTCTTCTTACTGAAAACCTGAATATCGATG
Source organism: bacterium (assembly GCA_018812345.1). Taxonomy (GTDB): domain Bacteria; phylum UBA10199; class UBA10199; order UBA10199; family JADGCS01; genus JAHJDR01. The sequence continues at coordinate 8,760 of JAHJDR010000112.1, forward strand.
GAAACACTCGCTATGATGCCCTTAAGCTATTGTCTGAAAAAGATGCTGCTGAAGAAAGTAAAAATCTCAAAAGGCTACGAAAGGGTTATCTTTCAATTGTTCAAGCCATGGCCACCCCTGCTGACTCATATGCAAAGTCTCAGTCAGCGAGCAAGTACTTGCAAACAAAACCAGAGGAACAAGACATTAATGAGGCCGTAGCAGAAATTTTTGCCCCTGTTCTGGAAAATGATGTTTTAGATTTTATATCAGTGGATAGCTATTCAACTGTTCTTCATAATACTGAAGATGAAATACCTGAAGAAATATACACCCAAATTAGTCACAAGTTAGCGCAACAAAATTTTGCTATAGCACAAGATATCAATGCTAACCCTGCTAGAAGAAATAATACTATTCGCTCCTATTACCATGATAACCACCTCAACCATTCTGATGAAATAAAGCAGCAAAATATGCTGGCTTTTGCCTCTGACCCATCCCTCATTGGTTATCATCGCATCTTTTATGCCCTTATGTATCAACATAAAGACTGTGGCGCTTGTCAACACTCATTTGCTGAAGCTATTAAGGATCTCTGGTTTGAACTTAAAGCCCCAAACAATGACAAATACGAAGCTGCGGAAGCTTTTATCACGCTAAAGGGAGTGGACAATCTTACTGAAGAAGAAAGTTTGGGCATGGTTAGTCTTGTCAAAAACATCAAAGTAATAAACCTTGGTGCAAACCCTAATAAAGTCATTCTGGCTCTTTTTCTACACACCCCTTTTGATAACGTACGAGAAGCTTTGTTTGAACAAATAGCTGATTATCGTGATGATGTTGGCTCTCTGATTCTATATTCAAGCCTCGATGATCATGAAAAGAATGAGCTCATAGATTTCTGTTTGGATAGAACAACGCCTATCTGGGACTGGGATCTGCGCACTGGGCTTCAACAAGCACAGTCTGAAGTAGAAAAAACCTACAACCCTCAATCCTCAACACAATCCAAACATGTGATGACAATTAGTGTGTCGCAGTAGGTTACAAGAGTGTTATCTTAAACTCCAGTAATCTCAAACTGATAAGAGAAGTTAGGTAACGTACTAAATTGCTCTGTCACATAAGCTGCTTGAATCGCATTATAGCCATCCTCACCATCAAGAATTGGCTCAAAAATTCCTGCCACAGCATCACGATCACCTGTAAGCTGATAATGGCTCACATCTTTAAAAAGTTTTGTGATGGCTTCGTGATAATTTACAAAATCAATATTGAATTTACCATCAGTAAAAGTCACTACATTTTCTTTCATCAAATGATGAACTATGGCAGCAGCAACTTGAGAATACGTTTTTGGCCTGCCATCAGCTTCCAGCATACCATAAGAATAGTGTTTAAGACACCACATGAATTCTTTAACAATTTCTTTGCGGTAATCATTTTCAGAAATCATATTTTTTTCTAGAAAGATACCTGCAAAAAACAGACTACCCGTTTCAGCGCGCAGCTCTTCCAATGTAGAGCGATACTGACTACCAAGAGCTTCCTTTGCTGAAATTGGCTCACCTGTCACAGGATCTTTTTTGTACGCCCCTGTTTCTGGATCAACAATATTAGAGTCTCTGCCCGCACCAATACTATGAGTAATCTCATGGCCAGCTACATGTTTATTTACATAACTTTGATCATCTGTGTAATAGGCAAAAGAAGCTGGATGAAGCATCATTTCTGCTTGCTGACGATACATGGCAATGTGCTCTGGAGCTGAACCAATGCCTAGAAATATATTCTTTCTGAACCCGTTTTCTTCATAAGTCCAGTTTGGGAGAGCTTGGCCTGCCACACCACCAACAGGATGGCGTGTATCACCATTAGTCAAAGCAATATCTACAAAATCAGGCACATCAATTTCCTTTGGCTCTGCTTTATAGTACGGCGTTAATTTAGCTACTTCTTGTTCTAACTCACCCTTCATGGCTGAATAAACATCGAGAGTTTCAGCCGCTTCTTTATTCACACGACCAAACCAAAGTTCAAACCCTGCCTTGCCTTGACAAGGCTCCCAGTAGGATTCATCAGGGGCCACGCGCAAAGCATATTTCGAATTATGCATATTCATGGAGACCCAAATACGATCAGATTCTAACCAGTAACCTGTACGAAAACTATCTGCTGTGGCCATGAGGTAGCTATACATTATTTTTTCATCAGAAACATTTTGAATAGATTTAGCAGCCAATTCGAGTTCCTGCGCAATCGCAGCCATTTGCGTTTTATAATACTCATGATAAAAAACAGCATCATAAGCCGTATTCACGCCTTGAACAAGTACTGTCATGGGGTCGCCTAGCTCACCTGTTTTTATGGATTCACAAAAAGCTTGGTCTGTTTGAGCCGTTGGTGGGTAAACACCTACTTGCTCTTTTGGAAATGACGGCAAGGCATTACAAAACTCATTATCCTCTGGATTCTTTGCTTCACAAAAAGGGCCATGATAGCGCTGATACATTTTATACGATTCTGGATGTGCTGTTTCTAAATAAGCCACTTGGCCATCATATTGCTTTGTACCTAATTGTTCATGATAAAGATCTTCAATCATTTGAGCCACATTTACTATATGGCGAATCATTTCTTTTTCTTCAGGGATTACATCAGAAAAATCAGTTTCCACACGCACATCAATAGCAGCAGCATGTGTTTCTTCGATTGTCTCGCGTCGCTTCATTTCAACGAGTGTCAAATAGGCAGACTTAAACTGGGGAGTGAACTCTTTATTTTTAACATAATCACCTTTAATGTAACCAGCTCGCACAGCCAATTCTTTGGGATCAATTTTATTATTTTTATTCCCATCACGCATCCAAATGAATGGCGTTTGTTCACGATTAATTTGTGCTAAACGATTAAAATCATCTTGCGATAAGGCGGGTGCCCCATACAAAGTTGCCATACTCTCTCCTTAGGTATTTTCTGATAGGTTATATTATTTTACTCAGCACACATTACAGATAAACCGGGTATATTGACAGCCTGATCACATCTTGGTCCCCCATGGACTAATTCAGTGAGCTTTGCTTTAGCTTCTTTTAAAGCAGCTTCATCCAAAACAACTTTTTCTGTTGTTTTTTCAGGCTGTTTTTTTTCAGTTTTGTTTTCTATTTGTGTATATTCAGTTTTTTCATAAACAAATCTTCCACCAAGTGTAAAATCCATGTATACCTCCTCTAACTGTCTAAACACTGATAACAGTTAAGATATGTGTTAATAACAGAAATCAAAACGAATGATTTCTCCAACATATGTATCGCAAAATGAAAAGATCTGTTTCGGAATGATTCAAAATGGAATTTAAAATTGAAAACTACATAAATGAAAAACAACGTGGCAATCCAGAAAAGGGTTAGCTATAAATATCAAACAATAGTGGGGGTACCCCAAATTGCTCCTAAGTAGCCTGGCACCTTTTGAAATCAATAAGGCTTAAAAAAACGGAAACAGTACAAATTATTGTTGTTTTTATGCTATTATGCCGTAACTATTGCTAACTGTTGTCTATCGCTGTATCTTAATAAATAGCTGTTTTTATATATAAAACTAACAACTTTTAACGATTACTGCCGATAATATAGCAAGTAGTGGTGTTATTTATAATAGGCATAAACAATCAATTTTTGCAGGTCTAAACAAGGGAGTTTCATAATGAATTGTTCTTTATTACAGAATAAAGTGGCTTTACTAGATAATGATCCAAATATGAGCGATATTGAAGCAAAAATATTTGCCTCAGTTAAAGAAGTTGTAACACTAGAAAGTTTACAAGCAGAGCAAGGAGATATGAATATAAACCTCTGTGAGCAAGGTAGTAATCTTCTTGATCAGGTAATAGCAGAAGTTAAAACTAAACCACAGCAGAGCTTGGCAGATTATCAGTCATTAATACTTCAAGATTTGCAATCTAAGATTACTAGTCATAATAATTCTTTTGTAGATAGCACTAGTGAAGAACCAGCAGATATATTTAAGTTAAGTGTCAGTGATTCTCAAGGAACCAATATTCCATTAAGTAGTCATTTGTATCAGGGTAAGGTTGTTGTTTTTGTTTTTTGGGCAACATGGTGTGGCCCTTGTTTGATGAAAATTCCTGAGCTTAATAAACTGGCCACACAGTATCCCGAACAAGTTTCTGTTGTTTCTATAGCTTTGCAAACGCCAGAGGCCTTTGAAGAGGGTGTTACTAAGCTAGAGGAAAGAGGAGTAGAACTACCTTCATATCCCATTTATTTTGATCCTGATAAGGACACATATAAGGCAGTACAGCATCAACAAGAAAAAGTTTCTATTCCATACACTGCTTATTATACTCCTAATGGTGAATTTGCAGGAGAGAAAAAAGGTATGAGTTTTTCTTTTGTACCAGCCGGGGCATCTGGAGAAGATGTAAATACACCCTCTCCAGAACTGACTCTTGAGATTGAAGCCTTGCTACAAGACCTTTAAAAATAATTCTCTATAAGCCAAACTTCCCAAATAGTCTAAATGACAAACCTCATTTATGACGACTAAATTTTTACTATTAGCTTTACTGATCGCACTCACATGTACAGCTTAATGAGTAGTGACATAATCCCATATCATCTCTTTCTCCTTCACCAGCTGTACTACCACTGCAATTGCAACCTGAAGCGCCATAGCTTGGACCTTCAGCAATGTCTTCACATTGTGCTGCTGCCTGAGAATCTGATAGATCTTCACATGGTGTAACAATTGAACTCGTGTTTCCTCCGCTATTGCCATTGTTAATATTCATATTTTTGACGTGCACCAATCGATTAGTAGCACTTTTCATTTGCTCCAAAGCAGGGTTTATAATTCTAGGATTTTTGGCAGCATTGGCATAAAATCCTACAATAAAAAGACTTATAAAAAATGTAACAAGTAATATTTTTTTCATAATATACTTCTCCTTGGTAAAGTTTGTCCTAAATTAAAATATTATCTCAACTATACTGTAAGCAAAAGTTATGCCAACACAACATGCAATAAACACAATCAAAACAAGTAGATACAACTTTGCCTTTGCTGTCATAAGACAGTTATTTAACATTTTTATATATTTGAGAAAATAAATGGGCAAAAATTGCCTATAAGTAGTTATTCTTCTTTTGTTATTCTTCTTGAATAAAAAGAGTTGACTACCAAGATAAACTTGGTTCTGATTTTGTTCAGTATGGGATTGTCATCCCAACACTTTGTATCAGAAACAAGATCTTTTATCTGAATTTGACCTTTTGATTGAATCGTTGATCAAGAACATCCCAATATACAGAACTGATTAGCTGGCAAAGATAGATGAATTTCTGAACCAGATAACTCCCAGTGCCCTTCACCTAAAAGACATTGCATAGATTCTAACCCCATTGCCAGTTGTTGTAGAGGTATTGTTACAGTAATTTTATGAGCATTATGAATATCTAAATTAACAGCAATGAGAAATCTAATATTCTTTTCCTTATCAAAACGGTAAGCTGCCAAAATAGCATGATGATTATGATCTACAAATTCGAGGTTTCCCGGTATTTGAAAAACTGCGTTATCGGCAATAAGTTTGTTAAGATTGCGGATCAAATCTGTAAAATCATGTTGTCCCTTTATGATAACTTTAGCTTGTCTGCCGATAAACTTTAATTTCTTTTCAATACCAAACTCAACCCCTTGTGTAATGCCTGAGGGACCAGGTCCTAGTAAAGATGATACTATCAACCGTGATTGTGTTGCCATCACAGAACCAAATTCTTCTGTTGGCGAATAGGAATCATGTGAATTAATAGGAAATAAATAATTCAATTTTCGTTTTTTGCTATGTGTGTATTTAATGTAATCTCTCAGTTGCGGTACAAACTTATGCTCCCAAGACGTTCCTAACAAAAAATTAAGCCCGTATTGTAAGGCCTTTTCTTCAACAACATCTTCTGTATCAAAAAGTTCTCCAAAAATAATAATATGAGGATAGGCTTTTCTGATTTCGCCCAAAACCCAACGCATAAAAGATTCATGACTTGAATGCAGATTATCCAAACGAATCATACCTTTGGTTTTTGCGGCGAGCCCCGTCCAATACAAGGCATATTCTTTCATGTACTGCCACAGTTCATCTCGTGTGTGTGAACACGGTAAATCGTAATTCAAAAAAGCTAAATCCCGCCACTTATGCCACTGACGCCCATCATGCCACGCACCACGTCTGATCCCATCTTCTTCATCAGGATCCTCGGTCAACCAGTCAGGCCTTAGGCGACAAATCCGACTGTCTACGCCTATATTATTAAAAACTAAATCAAAACATAAACGCATTTTAAGCTTTACAGCGCAATCGACAAAGCTCTCAAGCTGTTCTTTTCCAGAGCGTGAGTCATTTGGCTTAATAAAATGCTGATCAAGGCCTATCAGATCATAGGCAGCATAAGGACTTTCCGATTCTCCCATGGGTGTTATCGGTAAAATGTGAATCATGTTGTAACCTAAATCCTTGATGCGACGGACCTCTTGCATCCAATCGCCAACATGACCAATCACATTGGGAATGAAAGTATAAATACGTAAATCTTTTAATTCTTCAGGATCAACAATGACGTAGGAAAAAGGCCTTCTATCCCAATACCATTTATGTCTTAAAAGATATTTCACCTTAAAACGTGTCACACCATGAAAACGCAAGGGAACCTTACTTGTGAAAGTCCATTCTTTCCCCTTAATACGATATGCATACGTACGTGATTTATTAAAAGCAACATTCTCAAAATAGATACAAACCTTTTCGGGTCTTGGTTGCTGCGGATCAAATTTAATAGTTAAATTGAGGTCTTCATGTCTAAATATACGAAAATAGTTCTTTCGACCAACAGGATAAGAGCGTTCTATAATCGCATCACCACCAGGAATGATTAGCTGTCTGTTAAGTACATCTGTTTTTGTAAACATCATTGATACCACTTAATGAGCCCAGGCAAAGTATTAATGGCTAATTGTGGGTGCCCTGGTAACACGCGAACGGTGTACCCATATCGCCCTCCTTTGTCACAAGGTATGGATGCCCGGAAAATAGCTTTATCTTTGTCATCACCAACTTTTTCCATGCGAATGGTCTTTGTTTTACTGAATTTCTCTTGGTTATCAAGATGACCGTAATAACATTCCACAAGAATATTTTCCGGCTGAATATCTCCTAATTTGATCGTAGCTTCTATATGAAATGAATGTCCTTTGTTGATAAAGGCATCTCCCTCTGAAGTAACTTTAGTAATTTTTACCTTCTCCCAGTGATCAACAATCTTTTTACCCCACTCAGTCAACTCTCGGGCAGCTGCAAAATTATTTTGCTGTAATTCACTGAAAGATTTTTCGGCTGGCACATAATACTGTTCAACATAATCTCTGAGCATACGATGAGAATTAAATCCTGTGCCTAATTCAATAATTGCTTGTTTCATCATCTTCACCCATTCTAGTGGCACATCATCACTATCGCGTGTATAAAATAAAGGCAGCACATCTTTTTCTAAAACACCATAAATGATATCGCTTTCTATATCATCCTGTTTTTCGCGATCATCATAAGTAAAACGTTCACCAATGGCCCAACCCACATCAGGATTGTAAGCTTCATCCCACCAACCATCTAAAACAGATAAATTTAGCCCCCCATTAATGGCCGCTTTCATGCCTGATGTTCCACAGGCTTCTAAGGGGCGTAAGGGATTATTCAACCAAACATCAACACCTTGAACAAGATAACTGGCAATGTCTAAATCATAGTTTTCAATAAAAACAATTTTACCACGAAATTCTGGCAAGTTTGAAATTTCTATTATTCTTTTTATAATATCTTTTCCTGCTTGATCGGCAGGATGAGCCTTGCCTGCGATAATCATCTGAACTTTATAATCTTCATTACAAAATATCTTTTTCAAACGTTCTAAATCTCTAAAAATAAGATCGCCTCTTTTATATGTGGCAAACCTTCTCGCAAAACCAATCGTAAAAGTTTTAGGATTGAGAACTTTATTAATATCACCATACTCAGCAGCATGCAGACCTTTGCTTTTTAGTTGCTGTTTCAGTTTTTTACGCATGTATTCTATCATAATGCGTCTGTTCTGTTCACGCATGGCCCATAATTCATCGTCTGGAATTTTCTTTACTGTATTCCAAATACTAAAATCAGCCAAGTCATTGATCATACTTGGACCACCATAACGTAAAAATAAATTATAGAGATGCGGTGACATCCAGGTTTTTGAATGAACACCATTCACCACATCGTCTATGGGAATTTCATCTTCAGGAATTCCCGGATACAATCCTTTCCACATATCGCGAGAAACATCGCTGTGTAATTTTGAAACGCCATTAGCATAAGCTGACAGCTTTAAAGCTAATACAGTCATACTAAAATCTTCTTTACTATTTTTGTTATCGAGAGTGCCTAAAGCCAAAAAAGCTTCCCACGACATACCTAATTCTCGTAAATCATCCTCAAAATAATTTTTGAGAAGCTCTCTCTTAAAAGATTCATTGCCTGCAGGAACAGGTGTATGTGTTGTGAAAACTGTCGTGGACCAGACAACACTTTTTGCCTCTTCCAGTCAAAGTCCTTTTTCAACAATTAATTGTCTAATGCGTTCAATAAGTAAAAAAGCTGAATGGCCTTCATTAATATGATA
>JAHJDR010000113.1 GCA_018812345.1 bacterium
CGTCAGTATTGGGCCAGAAAGCCGCCTTCGCCACCGATGTTCCTCTCGATATCTACGTATTTAACCACTACACCGAGAATTCCACTTTCCTCTACCATACTCTAGACATCCAGTATCGACTGCAATTCCCAGGTTAAGCCCGGGGATTTCACAACCAACTTAGATATCAGCCTACACGCCCTTTACGCCCAGTAACTCCGATTAACGCTTGCACCCTCTGTATTACCGCGGCTGCTGGCACAGAGTTTGCCGGTGCTTCTTCTGTGAGTAACGTCAGTTCTCAAATGTATTATATTTGAGCGTTTCTTCCTCACCGAAAGTGCTTTACAACCCGCAGGCCTTCATCACACACGCGGCATTGCTGGATCAGGGTTTCCCCCATTGTCCAATATTCCCCACTGCTGCCTCCCGTAGGAGTCTGGACCGTGTTCCAGTTCCAGTGTGGCTGATCGTCCTCTCAGACCAGCTACCCGTCATAGCCTTGGTAAGCCGTTACCTTACCAACAAGCTGATGGGACGCAGATCCATCTAATAGCACAACCTTAGATCAGAGGGCTGTTTTCCTCATAAAACCTCTACGATTTCATGAGCGTATTGGGAATTAGCAGACCTTTCGATCTGTTGTCCCCATCTATAAGGTAGGTTATCTACGTGTTACTCACCCGTGCGCCACTTTACTCATCCCCCGAAGGGAACTTTCTCGTTCGACTTGCATGTGTTAGGCATGCCGCCAGCGTTCGTTCTGAGCCAGAATCAAACTCTCCAGTTGAATAGTTTGATTTGGTTATCCGTTATAAATAACGGACTCAAAAAAATTTGTTTTGGGCCTGTTCAGCCAAAATAACATATAGTTATATCAGCCTAACAAGCTTCATATATATTTGTCGATTATTCTGTTATTTAATTATCAAAGAGCGTTTTCTCTCTCAAGGATTGCGGGGCCTAACATCAAAAATTAGGGAGTGCAATCACTTTTTTTCAAATTTTCACTTTTTTTTGAATTCTTCTGCAGGCCTTGAAAAACCTACATTTGCAAAGAGGACCAGTTAAGTTCGTTTGCAGACAGTTCGCGCATACTACACGAAAAATTATACGTGTCAAACTTTTTTTCAATTTATTTTCATTTTTTTCTTAAACCCGCATATTTTCTATATCCCCGGGAATACTCAATTTTATTACCGCCACCTGTAAGCCCTATTCGCTTTTCAGTTTTCAATTATATTGATCTTCCCCCCTATCTCCACTATGAAATCCGCCCTATGCTACAGAACATAAAAGGTTTCACAACTAAGGAACTCATAATAGTCTTAAGTATCATTATTACGCTTTGTCTTATAGCTATTCCGGCATTTTATCATTTACAAAAGAATGCTCACTTAAAGCGTGTTGAAAATACTGTTAATCGTTTAGAAAAAGCTCTTTCCAAACAACAAAACAAGCCTACAGCACTCGATAGCTCTCCAGATAAAATGTTTTGCCAAGATTGTTTTCAAAATGTTTTTCGTATTGGTCTCACAGATAAAGGCTGGTTTAAAGTTTCAAAGTCTGAATATCTCTACTCACCCTTGGGAACCATGAAATATGACGAAGCCATTAAGCACCCACATCAATTTCGTGTCTATTATAATCAACACACAGGTCAGGTGAGCTTTGTAGAAAATAATAAATTAAATTAGGAGAGTTGCCATGACATTTCCTCTTACCCGATCAAGACGATTAAGAAACAATGATACCCTCAGACGTCTCGTGCGTGAAACAACACTGACCATAAATGATCTCATCATGCCTATCTTTCTTGTCTTTGGAAAAAATAAAGTCGAACCCATTTCTTCTATGCCTGGTATCAACCGTTATAGCCTCGATCGTGTCGGCGAACATATTGCTGAACTAAATAAATTGAATATCCCTGGTGTTATTCTTTTTGGTATCCCTGAACATAAAGATGCACAAGGTTCTGGTGCCTACGCTGATGATGGCATTATTCAAGAAGGCATTAAACGTATAAAAGACCAAGCTCCAGACTTGCTTGTGATTGCTGATCTTTGTCTTTGTGAATACACAAGTCATGGTCACTGCGGTATGATCAAAGGTGACCAAATTTTAAACGATGAAAGTTTAGATGTTTTAGCAAGAGCTGGTGTGAGCCAAGCTAAAGCAGGGGCGGATATTATCGCACCTTCAGACATGATGGATGGCCGCGTTCTCGCCGTACGTTCCGCTCTTGATGAAACAGGTTTTTCGCAAACACCTATTCTTTCTTACGCGGCAAAATACGCCTCTTCTTTCTATGGCCCTTTTCGAGAGGCTGCAGATGGTGCGCCACAATTTGGAGATCGCAAAACATATCAAATGGATCCTGGTAATGCGCGTGAAGCCATAAAAGAAGTTTTGCAAGACATTGATGAAGGCGCTGATATGATCATGGTTAAACCAGCCCTTCCCTATCTCGATATCATCGCTAAAACACGCGAAGTCACAGACCTTCCTGTGGGCGCTTATAATGTGAGCGGAGAATACGCCATGATCATGGCTGCTGCAGAAAAAGGTTGGCTTGATAAAGATAAAACAATTTTAGAATCAGTAACCTCCATCAAGCGTGCCGGTGCTGATTTTATCATCACTTACTTTGCAGAGTATTTGGCAAAGAACCTTCTTTAATTACATAATTTAAAAGTACATAACTACATAATTGTAAATGTATTATACTTTTTGAATTATGTATTTATGTAATCATGTAATTTTCAATTTTAATCCGCCATCTTAACTATATCCTCTAACGTCACAATATTGTGATTCTAAGTTTCAGACAAACAAGGAGGCCGTGACAAGCCATACTAAATAGAATACGCAGGATCATAATGTTTAGCAAAAAACAAATCCCCACACTCCAACTAGCCCTCGGCGCCATCCTCATTAGTTTCTCCTCTGTTTTTGTAAAACTAGCCAACATGGAACCCACAGCTATTGGCTTTTATCGTATGTTTATTGGAGGTATTGTTCTCTTAGGCATTGCCCTTAATTCTAAACATAAATTTTTCTTTGGGAAAAATCATTTTCTGCTCATCATTGCTTGCGCGCTGATTTTTGCGCTAGATCTTTTTTGTTGGCATCAGTCCATTAAACTTGTTGGGCCTGGTCTGGCCACACTCATTGCGGCTTTCCAAGTCTTTATATTAGCCTTCATTGGTATTATTTTTCACAAAGAAAAACTCACACCAAAATTAGGCCTTGCTATACCCACAGCCCTTCTCGGTCTTTATCTGCTTGTTGGGGTTAAATGGTCACAAACGGGTCTTGATTATAAATGGGGCGTTTTGTTTGGATTCATTACAGCGATAACTTATGCCTGTTATGTTCTCTTTCTGAATAAATCCCAAAATTTTCAGAACTCTAAAATTTCGAATCTGGCTTTGATCTCACTTTTTTGTGCTCTATTTTTAGGAATCATGGCGCTCATACAAAATCAAAGTTTTGCCTTTCATGACAACATCACACTCATGTCCATGATAAGCTATGGTCTTGTTTCACAAGTAATAGGTTGGATTCTCATCGCTAATGGAATGACAAAAGTCGCCACATCACGAATTGGTTTAATCCTTCTTCTACAACCCACAGGTTCTTTTTTGTGGGACATTCTCTTCTTTGGACGCCCCACGTCAGGCATAGAATACCTAGGCCTCACCATTGCTTTATTTGCTATTTATCTGGGATCCCACGCTAGACGCTAGACGCTGTACGCAGTACGCTAAGATATCATCCCAATAAAACTAAACTGTCTTTTCTTTTGTGGTTCACGACGATGAGAATAAAAAAGATCATCACGTTCATAGGTACACATATCGATGTGAGAAACATGCTCAGGATGCATGCCTAAACCTTCTAATATGTTTGTCGTTGTTTGACGTAAATCAAGATGTGGCCGTTCATTAGTATTTTGGTAATAGGCCACCTGTTTACCAATGCGTTGTTGAAAGGTTTCTATTATTTCTGGACCAACTTCATAATGCTTTGCGGTGATACAAGGCCCAATCGCAAAAAACATATTTTCAATCTTACAACCCATATTGTCACACATAAAATGAATCGTATTGTTAATAATACCATCGTGCATACCTTTATAACCTGCGTGAATGGCAGCCACAACTTCAGCAATATCTTCATAAATAAGAATAGGAACACAATCAGCTGTTTTAACACCCAGAAAAACATCTCTTTGCCGTGTAACAAAAGCATCTGCTTGTGGCAGATCAGCTAGCTCTGTATCTTTTTCAAAACACACAAATTGATTGGAGTGAATTTGTTTTAAGGCATAAATCTGACTGGGAAGAACACCAATTTCCTGAGAGATAAGATCGTAGTCATTAGAGAGTTCTTTGGTGGTAAACCCATGAATAAGCCTTGGAAAATCACTTAAGTTTGAAGCTGTTATAATCTTTTCCATAAAATTCCTTGGTTTTTTAATATCATAAGATAGTTAAGAACCAAATGAAAATTATACTTATATATAATGATTGAGATTTCTATGAATACTGAGCAAAAAACGATAATAGCCATGATCAAAATATTTTGTGAATATCATCATAAAACTCATGGTAGCCTCTGCGAAGAGTGCAATAAACTCCAAGAATATGCTTTTTATCGTTTAAAGAAATGTCCTTATGCTAACAACAAGCCTACATGCTCTCGCTGCCCTGTTCATTGTTATGAAAAAATAAAGAAAGAAGAAATTAAAGCTGTCATGCGTTTTGCGGGTCCGCGCATGCCTTTCAAACACCCTATTCTTGCTTTGAAACATTCTTTACAAGACAAAAAAAACGGGCATAAAAATGCCCGTTTCATTTTGAATTAGAATATTTTTTTAAAAATTAGTTATTCTTTTTAAATTCAATCATAAATTCTGCAAGTTTTGTTGCGCCTTGAGTTGGCATGGCATTGTACATAGATGCACGACAACCACCCACGGAACGATGCCCTTTAAGGCCTGAAAAACCTGCTGCAAGTGCTTCAGCAATGAATTTCTTTTCAAGATCTTCACTGGGTAAACGCCAAACAACATTCATGCGAGAACGAGATTCTTTTTCTACAGGACAACGGTACCAACCGTCAGAATTATCAATCACATCATAAAGGGCATTAGAACGAGCCATAGCTAATTCTTGCATAGCTTTAAGACCGCCAGTTTCTTTTACCCAATCAGTTGTCAGCTTCATCATATAAATTGTAAACACGGGAGGTGTATTGTACAAAGATTCATTTTTTGCATGAATTTTGTAAGAGAGATAAGCTGGTACGTTGTCATTACCTTTTTCGATCAAGGACTTTCTCATAATCACAATAGCCATGCCTGCAGGCCCAAGATTCTTTTGAGCACCACCATAAACCATGTCGATTTTATTAAAATCGATGGGACGTGACATAATGTGAGAAGACATATCAACAATAAGAGGCACATCGCCTGTATCTGGATAATCGTTAAACTCAATACCACCAATAGTTTCATTGCCACACATATGCACAAAAGCCGCATCAGAGCTAAATTTAATTTCTTCTGGCTTTGGCATTCTCATGAAGTTGTTTTCTTCATCAGTCCAGATCACACGAATCTCACCAACTTTCTTACCATCTGAAATCGCTTTCTTTGCCCAGGCACCAGTATTTACATATTCACCAACTTTACCATTGCCTAAAAAGTTCATGGCAATCATGGCAAATTGGAGAGTGGCTCCGCCCTGAATAAACATCACTTCAAAATCTTCAGGAACGTTCAAAATCTCTTTAACATTGTTAATGGCATCACGATGAACCGCATCATAGGGTTTATCTCTGTGACTCATTTCAATGAGTGACATGCCAGCGCCTTGATAATCTACAAAGTCTTTTTGTGCTTTTTCAAGAGCAGATACAGGAAGTGTACAAGGACCTGCTGAAAAATTAAAAATTCTATTTGTCATTTTGGATATCTCCTTTTCTTATTAATTTGCTGCTTGTTTAATTTGATGGCCCAAAATTGACAACAAAAAAAGGATTTCTTTGTCATGGATATGTTAATGGTTCTGGGCCGTTTTCTTTTCAACTCGTCAATATTATTAATATATTCATTATATAAGTGTATATACAGAACTTTACACCTACCTAAACATCCAATGTTAACAGCTTCAGTATTGAATTGACTAAATTTAAATGGTATAATAATTATACCTTAATGGAATTTGAATTTGACAAGAGTAAAAGCGAAATTAATAAAAGAAAACATGGTATTGATTTTGTTCAAGCTCAATCGCTTTGGTTTGATCCTAACAGGATCTATATCAAAGCAAAAACCTCTGATGAACAACGTTTTATCCTGATTGGTAAAAGAAAAACAAAACACTGGTCTGCTATTTATACATTGAGAGATAATAAAGTAAGACTCATATCAGTCAGGCGAGCTAGAAAAGAGGATGTAAATATTTATGAAAGCTAAAGATTTAGACAAAATGTTTGATAGTGGAAACGTTGATATCACCCCTTATCTTGATTTAGAATCAGCAGCCAGACCAGGTTACGAACAAAAAAGAGTGAATGTTGATTTTCCTGAATGGATGATCGAAAAACTAGACAAAGCAGCAAACAAATTAGGTGTTCCCAGACAATCACTTATTAAAGTCTGGATAGCTGAAATGCTGGCTAAGAAGATTAATTAAGAATCTAAACAACCCCACAATATTATTAAGAATATCCTTGTATAATTCTCTGAATTCATTAAATAGTTGATAGCTGACTGCTAATGGCTGACAGCTTAAAGTATGACCACAAAAACTATCAAAATCCTACAACTCACGTTTCTCTTTGCCCTGGCCTTTCTTATCATGTTTTCTTACGGTATTGCTAGACCAGCTATTGAATCTCTTTTTCTCAAGGCGCACACAAGCAAAGCCCTTCCCGATGTTTGGATTTATATGTCACTCACCATGATTGCTGTTGTGGCCATATATAATATATTTTTACCCAAAGTACGCCTCATTAAACTCTACGTCATCATCACAGCACTATCGACGACCATTCTTTTTTTCATGATCTTGGCTGCTAAAATTAGTTTTCCAGGCATTTATTATCTTCTCTATATTTGGAAAGATATTTACGTCATTATACTTGTGGAACTCTTTTACAGTTATACCAATTCTGTTTTTCCCATTAAACAAGCACGCTGGTTCTATGGTTTCTTTGGCACTGTTGCTGCTGCGGGTGCTGTTGTGGCTAATTTTGCTGTAGGCCCTATCGCTAAAAGCATGGGAAGCTTGAATTCTCTCTGGTTTGTCGTCATCACGCTTTTTATCACAGCCCTCATCTGTATACCCTTTTCTCTGTATTGTGATATTGACATGCCCGAATCATTTAAAAATAAAAAAGCTAACATCTTTGAAGCTCTTAAAGTTGTAAATAAAAGCTCTTATCTTCTCCTGTTTTTATTCCTTATTTGCGTTGTTCAAATCACAATTACGTTAGTTGATTTTGATTTTAATACCATTATTGAAAAAATCTATCCCTTGGTTGATGAAAGAACAAATGTAATGGGGAATATTTATGGCATAGTCAATAGTGCCACTTTTGTGCTCCACGCTTTGACCGGAGTTATTCTGCGGCTTACAGGCATCCCCCTCATCCTCATTGGTGTTCCTTTGTTACTAGCAAGCAGCTTAGCTGTATTCATTGCCTTGCCTGGTTTCCTCACAGTTGCTGTGTTAAAAATTGCCAGCAAAGCATTTGATTACACAATATTTAGATCAGCCAGAGAGTGTCTCTACATTCCCCTAAGTTATGAAGAAAGAACCCAAGGCAAGTCCATTGTCGATATGATTGTTTATCGCATGGGAAAAGTGGGCGCCTCACTTTTTGTTAAACTCTTTATCATGCTCAATGCTGCTGTACTTGTGTCATGGGTAACCATGATATTTATTGGCATCTGGATTGGTCTCACAACTTTTATTATAAAGAGGTTTCGAAAAATTGTTTCTCGAGAAGAAGAGATGAATTTAAAGTAACGTCTAGCGTCTGTCGTCTAGCGTCTAGCGTCTAGTGCTCAGTGAAATAAAAACAACACTGAACACTGGACACGGAACACTGGACACCACATTTATGAATCACAATATCCAATTAACAGACAACACCAAAAACACATTAAACCTCATTGCCACTCTCCTCCTGAAGTCTTTCATCATTGGTTTTTTGTTTATGATGCTCTCTTTTGTGCTCATGTTTTGTTGTAAAGACTGGGCTTTTAATATTCACCAAAACTTGTTTGCTGTGACACGCTCCCAATTAGAAGTCATTGCCTATTGTTCTTTTGGTTTCCTCAAAATTCTCATCTTCGTATTTTTCCTAATCCCGTATTTGGCTATTAAATCATTTTTACACTGCAAATGTTTGTGCAAGAAGGATTAAATTTTATGACAACGATTGGTATTTTATCTGATACGCATCGCGTATTACAAAGAGAAGTTATTACAGCCTTTAAAGACGTTAATTATATTATTCATGCCGGTGACATTGAACGCCCACAAGTATTAGCAAAATTAAAAACATTAGCCCCTGTTTATGCGGTCCAAGGCAATGTCGACAATTCTGATATATTTCCCTCCCTGCCCACACATGATTTATTTGAAATTGAAGGCATGACATTCTACCTCTTACACAACATGAACACATTAGATATAGATCCCCAGGCAGCAGGTGTTCAGATTATTATCCATGGTCATACACATAAACAAAGACATGACATCATTGATGGCATCCATTACATCAACCCCGGCACAGCATCAGGTATTCGTAACCATGGTTCTGTTGCTTTATTAGAAGTTGATGATAAAAATGTGAACGTGAGGTTTATTAATTACTAAAAGGAATCATCATGACATTATCTGCAAAAGATTTTCAGTACATTGTCGAAAACATCACTGATGGCGTTTATGTCACAGATACAAATCGTAAAATGCTCTATTGTAATAAAGGCGCTGAGCATATCGCCGGTTATACTGCTAAAGAAGTCGTGGGTCATTACTGCTTTCATAACATATTGAATCACGTAGATGCCCTTGGTAATAATCTCTGTAAAAGTAAATGCCCTCTAACCGCTGTGATTTCTACAGGGAAAACACATGAAAGTGAAGTATATCTTCATCACAAAGATGGTCATCGCGTCCCTGTATGGGTCCGCGCGACCCCCATGAAGGATGAGAAAGACGAAATTATTGGTGCTGTTGAACTTTTCAGTGACATTAGTTCGCAAGACATGACAAAGTTACGAGTTCAAGAACTAGAAAAACTTGCCCTCATTGATACACTCACGCAAATTTCCAATCGTCGTCATATTGAATCTGAAATATTTAATCGCATTGAAGAATTAAAACGTTATAAACTATCTTTTGGAATACTTTTTATCGATATCGATAATTTCAAAAATTTCAATGATACCCATGGCCATGATATGGGAGACTCTATCCTCAAAATTGTCGCTAAAACATTATCTACAACAGCAAGGCCCTTTGATTTATTTGGTCGCTGGGGTGGTGAGGAATTTATTGGCATCATCAGAAATGTAGGCAAAGAACAATTGCCTCGCGTGGCAGAACGCATGCGTGCTCTCGTTGAAAAATCTCATGTCAAAACAGACAAAGAGGATCTCAATATCACAATCTCTATAGGTGCTACCGTGGCAAAACCTGATGATGATTTAGATAGCTTAGTTAAACGAGCTGATGAACTCATGTATAAAAGTAAAACAAATGGACGTAATAAAGTAACTTCTGATTAATGGTTCGATGGTTCGAAGGTTCGAAGGTTCGATGGTTCGATGGTTCGATGGTTCGAAGGTTCGAAGGAGCTGTGTAATAATAGCTAGGTCCGTCAGCCAATCGGCCCATCGGTACAAATAAATGTATAACTGGTTTATAGAACTATC
>JAHJDR010000114.1 GCA_018812345.1 bacterium
TAAAATGATTGGTGCAATAGTAATGAGATTTTTCTTTAAGAACAGGGGCCTCACACACAGGACATTGTTTGGGGGGCTCAAGACTTTTACTGTGAACATCTCTTTTTTCTGTATTGACGGAAACAATCGCTGGAATGACATCACCCGCTCGAGCCACAGTGACAGAATCTCCTGTTCGCACATCAAGCTCTCTCATGTAAGCATAGTTATGCAATGTGGCACGACTAACTGTAACACCACCTATATCAACAGGTTTGAGGAGCGCCACAGGTGTGATAGCGCCTGTGCGTCCCACTTGGAAAATAATGTTTTCTAAAATGGTGTCTGCCTTCCGCGATTCAAATTTGTAGGCAAAGGCCCAGCGAGGAGAGCGCGCTTTTGAACCCAATTTCTTTTGGTGACTGAGTTGGTTAAGTTTAACAACCAGGCCATCGATTTCAAAGGGCAAGGAATCTCTTTGTTCTTGCCACTTGTCTTTTATGTTTTGCAACATTGCCACATCATGAATGAGTGGATGAAAATCACCAACATCAAAACCAAATTCATTTAATTTTTCAATAGCCTCAGCTTGTGTGGCTACATGAAAATCATCTGAATGATGTAAAATAGTATAACAAAACAAATGAAGAGGGCGCAGACAGCTCATGGCTGTATCAAGCTGTCTGAGTGTTCCACTAGCTGCATTACGCGGGTTAGCAAAGGTGTCTTCATTTTTTTGCTCTAATTTATTATTCAGATCATGAAAATCTTTTAGAAAAAATAATACTTCGCCACGAAGCTGTAATTCTTTAGGTGGGTTAGACCCCAGTAAACGTTTGGGCAAAGACTGAATGGTGAGTAAATTATTCGTTATGTCTTCACCGATCTCGCCATCACCACGGGTACCACCTCGAACAAAAACACCATTTTCATAGGTTAAGCTAACAGACACGCCATCAAATTTATATTCACAAATGTATTCGGGTTTTTCTATGCTCACATCTTTCCGAACCCGTTGATCAAACTGTAGAATCTCATCCATTTCAAAAAAACTATCTAAACTTAAAAGAGGGACTTTATGATGAACTTTGGCAAAACCCTTTGACACAGTTCCTGATACTTTTTGTGTCGGGGAATCAGCCCGTTGATACTCGGGGTAGGCTTCTTCTAACTGTTTTAACTCCTGAAACAAGAGATCATAGGCAAAATCTGCCAAAACTGGCTTTTGTTGCTGATAATACAGGTCATCGTGCCGCTTTATTTGATCAATCAGGTTCTCGATACGTGCTTGAATTTGCTTCATGAAAAGCTACTTATCACAAACCTAGATTCACATAAATAAATACTATGAAAAAAGCATTTTTTTCTTGCATCATCATCAAATCTATAAGAAAAACAATATATTAAATATTTTCTTCGCTTTCCGATCACCCACGAACTAATTTCGGGGTATTCGTATATGAAAACTAGTGGAGAAATTTGCCTTTGGCGAGAGGAAACGCATTATGCAAAGAGATAATCAAAACAGAAGAGGGTCTTCAAAAAACAGATTACCCATTAGTCGTTCGCGTTATCATCTCATTCCCATGATCAATGATTTATTTACAAAAAGATCTTTTTCAGGTCACAAAATAGATCAAACATTAAAAGAAAATCATTTATCGCCAAATGATCGCGCACTGTTCACTGAATTGTTCTATGGTTTTTTAAGATTTGGACACCGCTTATTGTTTTTTGTAAACAAATTTCTCGGACAACCTGAAAAAGTTCCTGATAAAGTGAAGTGGATTTTAGCTGTTGCTTTTTATCAAAAATTATATCTTTCCAAAATTCCTGATCATGCCATTGTTAATGAAGCTGTCGAAATGACTAAACACTTTATTGGCGACGGTCCTATGTCAGGCCTTGTGAATGCTGTTTTAAAGAAATTCCTAGATCATTATCATCGTTTTGAAAATCTCGAAGATTCTCCTCTCTGGGTACAAACGTCCTATCCTGAGTGGATGTGTGATTATCTTTGCGAAATGTGGACACCCATTAAATTTTTCAAAATGGCAGAGGCTTTGAATACAAAGTCTCCCACTTACATTCGTGCTAACATACGAAAAATTCCAGAAGAAAAACTCATTTTAAAACTTAAAGAAGACAACATTACATGCATTCAAACCTCTGTGCCTAATTGTTTATTACTTCCAGAATTATCAGTCTCTCCTAAAGAGGTTCCAGGCTACCATGAAGGTTTATGGACAATCCAAAATATGGCTAGCCAACGCATTGTTCGTTATTTAGAAGCGAAAGAGGGTGATGATATTCTTGATGCGTGCGCCGGCTATGGTGGTAAAACACTACAACTCGCAGAAATACTCAGAGACAAAGCCTCTATTTGGTATTTTGATACGATTGATAAAAAAATGCACGCTGTAGATATTCGCTCTCAAAAAATGGGTTTTCGTCATGTAAAACCAGTTGTAGAGTTTGAGCAAAAATATAATCGCGTACTCATAGATGCCCCATGTTCTGGATTAGGAACAATATCCTCACATCCAGAAATCAAATGGTTTAGAACACCTGAAGATCTAAAAGAGCAACAATCGCGACAAGCAGATGTCATGAAAACTTATAGCCAATACCTTCTGCCTGGTGGCACCCTGCTTTATGCTGTTTGTTCTATTGATAAAAACGAAGGTGAAGTCATTATTAAAAATTTCCTAGCGGAACATGATGATTTTGAGCTCGATGACACGCTCACAACTCCTTTTCTTGATATGGAATATGGAACATACTTGCTTCCCACAAGTAAAGGTGAGTCAGGTTATTTTATATCACGGCTCAAGAGAATAAAATAAAGCGTTTATTAAAACATGGCAGATCTGAACGATAAAAAACTAGGCCAATATACTCTTGTAGAAAAAATTGCCCAAGGCGGCATGGCGCATATCTATAAGGCCAAAACCTTTGATTCCACAGGTTTTGAACGTTTAGTTGTCATTAAGCGTATTTTGCCTCATATCTCTGCTGATCCTGAATACGTTGAGATGCTTGTTGATGAAGCAAAAATTGCCGTGAATTTTAATCATGGTAACATTGCTCAAGTGTATGATTTAGGTCGTGTGAGCGATGATTACTTCATTGTCATGGAGTATGTTGACGGTAAAACATTTTCTCAAATTGTTAAACGCCTCAATCATTTAGGAAAGAAAATCCCACTCGATATATTGCTCTACTCCTTCATTGAGCTGTGTCGTGCCCTCAGTTATATCCACGCGAAGAAAGGTGCTGATGGCAAGAGTTTGGGAGTTGTCCACAGAGATGTTTCCCCACAAAATATTATTTTATCCTATGCTGGCGTTATTAAAATTATTGATTTTGGCGTGGCTAAAGCAAAAGTAAAAGAGGGACGAACAGAATCAGGCGTGCTCAAAGGTAAATTTGCTTACATGTCTCCAGAACAAGCGCGCTCTGATCGTGTTGATTGGCGCTCTGATATTTTTTCTGTTGGCACACTGCTTTGGGAAATGTCCACTGGACAACGCTTATTCAAACGTCAAAGCAATCATGAAACCATTCAGGCTATTCAAAAAGCTAAATATGATCATGCCAGCACCAGACGATCAGATATTCCAAAAGAGCTTGATCGCATCATAAAGAAAGCCCTGCAAAAAAGCCCCAAAAGTCGCTATCAAGATGCCGGTGATATGGCGCGCGACTTAGAAAAACTTCTCTTTAAACTTAATCCCGATTTTAAACCTGTTTATGCTGCTGAATTTGTTTATAAGCTTTATGGACCTGAAGAGGATGAAAGAAATCTACCTGATCACCTCTTTACAAAGGAAGACACACCTGTCACACAAAATCATCAGATAACCCCCAAAACAAAATTAAACCCCTTTAAACAACCACCCATAGAAGAACCCACAATTAAAGAAATTATGGACCACACAACGCCTGTTGTTCATATTCCAGCCAATAGACGTCTCCCGCTATCCTATTTCTGGATTATTTTTTTATTCTTGTTTATTTTTATTAGCGGTTCTGTCTACGTTTATTTTGTAAACAAAGATAAATCAGGCTCCATCACACTCCATGATCTTGATGGTCAAATGGAAGTTATTGTCAACAACAAGCGCCTTCTTGACGTGCCTCTCAAAATCAAATTAGCTGCGGAGGAATCACATAAAATCATTGTTAAAAAGAAAACTTTTAAAAACTATTTAATAAATGTCATTCTTGAGCCTCATGAACACAAAAATATTTATGTGCGTCTTGAAAAAGAAGTCGCAGAGTTAGGAACATTATTTCTCATCACATCACCTCCTGGTGCTACTGTCTATTTAAATAATATTGAGTGGAGCACAAAGACACCTACCATCATTAAAAACTTAGAAGTGGGGCATACCTACAAAATAGGACTCTTTCTTCAAAAATACATGTTCATCACAAAAAATGTCACCATAAAAGAGCCTGGTGAACTCAAACTAGAACATAATTTTAAAGTAAATTTCTCTTATTTGTCCGTAACAACAAATCCTTTAGGGGCTCATGTGCTCTTGAATGGTCTTTTAATGGGAAAAACTCCCTACCAAAATAATAATCTTGCTCCCAATCAGAGCTATATTATTGAACTCAAATTACCTGGCTATCATGATGAAGCCATGACCGTGAATCTCATGCCAGGCGAGGAAAAGAAGCTAAATTTCGATCTGAACTTGCGGGATGAGTGAGTATAACAAAAGAAAATTCTTGATAAAATCGCTATTTTCACCAAAAATAGGAACATTATGTCTGAAAAGAAACCAGAACAAAACATGGATGAGACCATTATTGCTTCCATTGATGATCTTAGCATTGGTCCCAAATCAAAAGAACCTTATCTTATTGTGGTTGCAGGCACCCAAATAGGAAAAATTTACAGCATAGACGAGGGCGAACTCATTGGTGGGCGATCTGCTGATTGTGATATTTGGATTGAGGATAGCACCATCTCGCGAAAACATTTTCGCATTAGACGCCAGGAAAGTGCCTGTGTGATCCAAGATCTCAATTCCACTAATGGTACTTTTGTTAATAATCGACGCATTAAAAAGCCCGTATCATTAGAAGCCTCTGATAAAATTCAAATTTCTAAAGATACGATTATTCAATTTGATTATTTTGATGAAAACAGAAAAATCTCTGAACAAAAACGCTATGAGCTTGGCGTTATTGATCCGGGAACAAATGCGTACAATAAAAGTTATTTTTTGCAACGTGTTGCCGATGAATTCTCCTTTAGCTTACGCCAAAACCTCCCTTTGTCACTGCTCATGATCGATATTGATTTTTTTAAGCAAATTAATGACACCCATGGTCACTTAGCTGGCGACCAGGTTTTGATAGATGTTTCTACAACTATAAAAAACATGATCAGAAATGAAGATGTTTATTGTCGTTATGGTGGTGAAGAATTTGTCATCATTATGCGCAACACTCATAATCAAGATGCCGTGAACCTCGCTGACCGTATTAGACAAAAAATTGAAAAAACAATCATAAACTATGATGATCAGGAAATTAAAGTCACAATTTCTTTAGGCGCAGCAACTTCATTTGAAAGCAACTATCGTGATTATGTTTCCATGATTAGAGATGCTGATAATTATTTATATGAAGCGAAAGGTTCAGGGCGTAATTGTGTCAAAGCAGCCTGTTCGCCCAATGACCAAAAAACATGATATCACTATTTTCTTCAAACGAAATGGCTCTGTTAAAAAAAGAGCCTCCTGTTCTACTGGTCTCCGGGGGCCCTGATTCAATCTTTCTTTTTCATGCCTTTTGTGAACTTAAAAAGAGTCACGCTCTTGATTTTGAAGTCATTCATTTTAATCACCATCTTCGTGGTCCTGAATCCGATGATGAACAGCAATTTGTAAAAAATCTCTGCAAAGCCAATGGCATTAAATGCCATATACGCCATATTAAGCTACTCACCAAGACAGGTGTTCAAGAGGCCGCACGCAAACATCGTTTAGAAAATCTGTATCTTTTTCAAAAAAGACATCACACACAACATTTCATTACAGCGCATCATGGTGATGATGTTTTAGAAACACTCGTCATGAGACAAGAACGGGGTGCCGGCTTAAAAGGCTTTACCAGTATCCGCCGCAAACAAGTTCATTTTAATGAATCCAGTGATGAATTTGTCACCTTGTGGCGCCCCTTAGTAAATCTTTTTAAGGAGGACATCGTCCAATATTTAGAAAAGAGAGCGCAACAATATTGTACAGACTCATCAAATCAGAGCCCCACATATTTTAGAAATCGTGTCCGCCATGATGTTATGAATAAGTGGACAGACTTGAATGCAAAAAAGCACGTGCTCACCTCCGTACAAAAAATTCAAATTTTCGATGATTATTTTAATGAGCGCTTAAGAGATTGTTTGTTGCATTATTTTTTTCACGTGCCCATAGATGTATGGAATACCTGGCCTGATGAACTTGCCTTTCGATTTTATATGATCAAAATGCATGAGAATGGCTATCAGGAACAAATCGAACAAAAACACTTTGAAGAAACAAAAGATAAGTTTGTGAAGCAGGTTCTTGGGCATGCTATTTTTCTGAAAGATACAGCAGGATGCTATTTTACTAATGATCACTTCTTAAAAAATACCGCAGAGCAACTTCTTGTCATAAAGAATTTGGGTGCTTACATTATTCCCAAATCAGGCTCACTCATTATCCTCGAAAAGATAACACCCGAACAATATGATAAACCAAGCAATCAAAAAAGCTCTTATCTCTATTTGTCTTTAGATAACGTAAAATTTCCTTTGCACATTACGCGTGCCTCTTTAACTGAAATAATGAAACCCTATGGAAAGGGAAGCATGCCTTTGAAAAAACTCTTCCAAAGTCGTCGTATACCAAAATTTGAGCGGCTTTTTTGGCCTATTCTGCGCGATCAGACTGGAAAAATATTGGCCCTCCCAGGTTTAGAAATTGGCGATAGTGTACGTGTTTCCAGTAAAACCAAAGCGATCTTAAGAATTCAATACATCAAAACCCTATAACTAATTGATTTAACTTACATAAAATGATTGCTCTTGGGTGAGTAACAGTGTTAAGGGATCCATAATTGAATTTTGTCAATTGTCATTAACTTACAGTACTTGTTGACTAAGGTGAATTGACGTCCGCTGTTAGCAAAGTCAGTTTCGGGATTATTGAATAAGGAAATTTATGAATTTTCGTGTAGGCATAGGTTACGATGTTCACCGTTTTAAAGAAGGCCGCCCCTGTATTATTGGCGGCATGGAACTCAAGCACGCTAAAGGTCTTGATGGTCATTCAGATGCTGATGTGCTGTTGCATGCCATATGTGATTCTTTATTAGGTGCAGCTAATTTAGGTGATATTGGCGAATTGTTTCCTGATACAGACGTTCAATTCAAAGGCGCTGATTCTAAAGAACTGCTTAAAATTAGCTATGATAGAGTAAAAGAAAAAGGTTTTACTTTAGGAAATCTGGACACCATTGTTGTTTGCGAAAGACCAAAACTTGGTCCCCATAAAAAAGAAATAGCGGCCAAAATTGCTGAAATTCTCAACGTAGATTCTGATCTCATTTCTGTAAAAGCCACAACAGAAGAAAAAATGGGTTTTACAGGTAAAGAAGAAGGCATTAAGGCTTATTCTTATTGTTTATTATATTCGGCTTAGAGTCGTAAATTTCTAGTTTTCTCTCACGAGAGACTAGCGACGAGCGACGAGCGACTAATTAATGATACAAATTTACAATACACAAACACGCAAAAAAGAAGAATTCACACCTATCCAAGAAGGCAAAGTCAAAATGTATGCCTGTGGTCTCACTGTTTATGACTATGCCCATATAGGCCATGCCCGCCAACAAGTTACCTATGATGTTATTAGCCGTTACTTTAAATATCGCGGTTATGATGTAACTTATGTACGTAATATCACAGACATAGATGATAAAATCATTAAACGCGCCAATGAGCAGGGCATCCCTTATACGGAACTCACGGAAAAATTTATTAAAGCCTTTCACAGTGATGTTCAAGCCCTAGGTCTTCAAACACCCACACATGAACCTCGCGCAACAGAGCACATCGCTGAGATCATTGAACTCATTGAAAAACTAATTCAAAATGGTCTGGCCTATCAGGTTGACAACGATGTTTTTTATTCTGTGAGAAGTTTTAAGGGTTATGGAAAGTTGTCTGGCAAAAACATTGAAGACCTTGAATCAGGTGCGCGTGTTGATGTCATGGAAAAGAAAAAAGACCCCCTTGATTTTGCCTTATGGAAAAGCGCAAAACCAGATGAACCAAAATGGGCCTCACCCTGGGGTGAGGGCAGACCTGGTTGGCACATTGAATGTTCGGTCATGAGCATGAAATATTTGGGCGAAACCTTTGATATTCATGGTGGTGGACGGGATCTCATCTTTCCTCATCATGAAAATGAACTCGCACAATCAGAAGGCGCCACCAAAAAACCTTTTGTAAAATATTGGGTTCATAATGGCTTTTTAAATATCGATGCCGAAAAAATGAGTAAATCTCTCGGTAATTTTCTAACCATTCGCGACATTCTTAAACAATTTCATCCTGAAGTGATTCGTTATTTTATTCTGACAACGCATTATCGTTCCCCCCTAGATTACACAGATCAAAATGTAACTAATGCACAAGCTAGCCTTGAACGATTTTACACCACACAAGAACGTTTGAATACATTTGTCTCAGCAGGCCAAACACCTGATAAAGCTCAAGATGTTTCAGATAAACTCGCTACTTTTAAAGAAGAGTTTTTGGCAAGCATGGACGATGATTTTAATACTGCTAAGGTTATTGGACAGGTTTTTGAATGGGTACGTTTTTGGAATAAGGCTTTAGATGAAAACACAGCCTCTGTTTCTAATGTTAAAAATTATCTAGAAATTATGGCTGATATTCACAGTGTTTTTGGTATTTTTTCATCAGATACTAATAATTTTTTAGCAGCACTCAAAGAAAAAGCTATTAGTGACAACGAACTTTCAGAGCAAGACATACAAAAGCTGATTGTCGAACGTAAAGAGGCAAAAAAGAACAAGAACTTTAAACGAGCAGACGAAATCAGAGATGAATTACTGGCTAAGGGCATACAACTTAAAGATCTACCAGATGGGACAACGACTTGGTCAGCTGTATAAAAAATACTCCGTCATTGCGAACCTGAACACAGTGAAGGTGAAGCAATCCAGGAATTAGGAAAAAAGACTGGATTGCCCAGCCAGAGGCTGGCACGGCGCGCTTTGCTCGCAATGGTGACGAATATAAATGAAAATAAAAAAAGGAACAAAAAAGAGTCACCCCAGACAAGATCTACTCAAGATTGAAAAGAAAATCTTCAGGCAGAATCAAGACACCATCCGCGATGCCACAAATGTCAAAGATAAGAATTTTAAGACCTATTACCGTCATTACAAAAGGGCTGTAAAAAAATACACAAAATCAGTAAAGGTAGCTGAAGTCGAAAAAGCCATTCAATCATCACGTATTGTTATTGTAGGTGATTATCACACCCTTGACCAATCTCAACGCTCATTTGTGAGAATTTTACGCAGCTACATGAGAAACTGTGACCGTGATATTGTTGTGGCTTTGGAAACAATCCAAGCTAAGCATCAAAGACATCTTGAGGCTTTTATGGATGAATCCATTGATGAAAATATGTTCATCAAGAAGATTGGTTTTAGAAAGCACTGGTTTTTTGATCTGTGGCACAGCTACACCATCATTTTTGATTTTTTTCGCTATCACAAAATCCCCCTATTTGGCATTGATATGAGCGGCTCAGATAAGCATTTCCTACGTGATCGCGACAATTTCATGGCTGATAAAATATTAGCTCTTGCCAAAAAGTATCCTGACAAGAAAATATTTGTTCTGGTTGGTGATCTGCATTTAGCACCTGAGCATTTACCCAAAGAGATTGAAAAGCGGGCAAAAAAAGAAAAACTAAAACTGCCCATAGTCACACTGTTTCAAAACAGTCCTGAAATATATTGGAAGCTCTCAGAAGCTGATCTTGTTGATCATACCCTTATTGTTAAAACAGGACCCAAAGCTTTTTGCCGCATGCACACACCACCCATCATTGTACAGCAAAGCTATATCAACTGGTTGTATCATGAGGAAGGTAACTTTGATTGGATTGACGCTAAAAGCAGTTTTTTAAAT
Organism: bacterium; assembly: GCA_018812345.1. Classification (GTDB taxonomy): domain Bacteria; phylum UBA10199; class UBA10199; order UBA10199; family JADGCS01; genus JAHJDR01. Next base: position 10,214 of record JAHJDR010000114.1, read on the forward strand.
ATTGTCGAGCGCATTGTTGCTATACTCGATGTTAAACTGCCTAATGATTATGAGCAGATTGAGGTTTACACTTGTGGTGATTTGGGTTTCATGGAGCTCAGTAGTTTTAAAAAGAAATTTAGTAAAAAAGATCTACAATTTATCAGAACGCAGCTTTTGCATTCTCAATCTTATTTCATGCCAGAAGCACGACTTGTGTATGTGGCCAATGTGTCTATCCATCATGCGGCGGAAGAGGCTAGCCATTATTTAAAGCACTTGCTCACAGGCGATGAAAAGCCACGTTCTCATAAAGATGCTTTTTACACCATGGTATTGCATGAAGCCATTGGTTTTTTTGGTTCAAAACTGATTAACTCCCGACGCAAATGTGCGCGATTAGGTGATTTTCAATCTGAAATTAAATACCTCGTAAATGCCAATCTTTGCATTTTTAAACATGTTGAATATGAAACAGCGCAGCTCTTTATTAAGCATTCTCGTTTAATAAAAAAGGGCGAGCTCTTTCATACAAATCTTGTTTCTAATTTTTCCTCAACACTTTTTCTCATGCTCACGCATGCCATTGGTTATGATTTAGGAGATCATTTGTATTATGCTTTTATGGAAGGAAGTGTAACCAAGAAGAAACTACAAAATCTCTATACAAATCTTTGGGCAGAAGAGGGGGAACCGCAGGAGTTTTATTTGGAATTGGTAAAATCATTAAAGGGTGTTAAGCGGGCGGGGAATGTCTGAGTTCATGATTGACAATAAGCAAATGACAATTGGCTATCGGCAATTTCAATCGCATATCGCTTATTGCATATTGTCAATTGTCATTAACTAATCTACTGCCAATTATTAGCATTTTGCAGATATGCTAATTCTCTTTTTAATCCTTCAGACACGCCATTATTCATTAAGTGCTCATAAAGCTTGGCGATAAGACCGGAATCAATGAGTGCTAATTCATCATCTAAGAAATCAGGAGTCAAAAAACTACTTTCATAATTATGGCAGCTAACCTCAACACCACCTACGGGTTGGGCTGTAAATGTAAACACAGATTTTATACTAGGATCTATGGCATCAGTGATTTCAATGTCCAGAACACCCTGACTTAAGAAGGCTTGTACTTCATAATTATGACCATTTCCTATTTCTGTAGGCATTTGAAAGTCAAACTCGCAATAAAATGTATTTTCAGGATCACTGAAACGCTCATAAACTTGATCCAAATAATTCTGCACACTATCTATTTGCTCTCTCACTATGGCGTCGACATTCTCACTAGCAGAATTGGCAAGTCGATAGCTTGTTTGTACTTGTGAATTTTCTCCAAATTGTGTCAATGTATTCAAGCTCACCGTATTAGCATCATAATCAGTATTTAATTCCCCTGACATGACTGAATTATACATTGTTTCATCAAAAGCAGGAGCGTTCGTTTCACACATTAAGCCAGGCAGCCCTAAGTCTCTAGCAAAGCCATCGATCCAACGCGCTTTCACATAATCAATGCCTGTAACAGGGTCAGAACTTAAAACATCTTTTACAATAAAGAGTGGAAGAGTAGGCCCTTCTTGAACTGCGACAACCTCGTCAGCTTCATCAGGTGCCGCAATAGCGCCAAAGTCATTTCCTTCTTCATAAGGTGCAGCAGCTCTATCAACATTCACAACATCCTGAAGAGTGATAGCTTGCAGCTGAGTATCATCTGAACTAATCTCTGACAGGTTCAATGCTGTACTTTCAAAAATCACAGCCTTATTAGCATCATAGTAGAATGTCAGGATTTCAGGTGAAAATTCATTACAAATACTAGCTTTGAGGTTTGCTTGGTCCAAAGCGGGATGACTTTCTATGTACTTAATAAAAACAGCTAAAGGATCATCCTCTCTCGCCACCATATTGCCATCTCTTAAGTTTAGATGGCAATGATGAATATTTATATCTCCATAGTCACCTTTATCTTCTAAATCTGGGAAAATTCTTTTAAAGTCTGCGATGTATTTATTTGGAATGGGTAAATTGTATTCATTCATGGCAACGGATGAATCCATCATTTCCCTGAGTCGTCTTGTGGCATCTACAACATCTCCCGCATAAACTGTGTTAGGATTATTATTTCCTGTGAGTATCTTACCAAAGAATATTTCTCTTAAAGGTTGGTTTGCAACAAATTTACTTAAATCACATTCATAAACCTTGTGCTCTACAGCTTGTCCCATAAAGGGAAAACTATCAGTCAAGCCTGTGTCTTGAATAGCATTTTGATCATCATCAAGACTTTCTAATAGTTCGGCTTGTGAGTTATTAAGAGCTAAGTAAACAGTTGTATTTTCCATAATATTCAAAAAAAAAGCGGTTACATGAAACCGCTTTTTATTTCTTAAATAATTATTTCTCTTATGGCGTTACCGTAACATCATAAGCTTTTTCCCCTTCAGCATCTTTAACATAAAGAGGATGAAAGCCAGGAACATTACCCCATTTAAAGCTAATGACTAGTTCGTTGCCATCAACGTCTTGAAGTAGATCCGTTGCTTTTAATGATGCATGATTATAATGCACTGAAACATCGGTAGCATCCCCAGTAAATGGGATTCTCATTGTGCGCATTTTATCACCATTGTCTATTGTTGTTGCAGTTGACGTGAGTGTAACCGTACCGTGTACTGCTACAGGAGCTGTTCCTGCTGTTGGATCAGTTGTGACTACAGCTGGAGCAGTTACTTCTCGAGGTTTTGCTTCAACTGTGGCACCAGGACTATCTTTAAATTGCGCAATGTAATATGTGCCACCACCAACGGTATTCGATGCAGCTTTTTCAGTATGGTTAAAAGCTGTTAAGGCAACTAACTCAGGACCAACAACAGCATCACGTAATACTTGTGATAGATATTCAACAATAGCTATAGCACGATCATTTGCTAAGCCTTGATTCTTGCTTGAAGAATCAACACTGGCATAACCTGTTACGAGCATATCAA
>JAHJDR010000115.1 GCA_018812345.1 bacterium
CAATCTATAATTGATACTTTTATATATTACCGTTATAGCAGTAATATCGTCTAATAAATACTGTTTTGAGATAGGATTAGGTTAAGATATTAAAAAATTACTGTTAAAGCAGTAAATATACTCTTATATTGCAATTTGTCTGTTTTTATACTATATTATTACTGTTATAACAGCAAAATTATGGATATTACTATTGACAATAAAACAGCGCAGACCTTGGCTAGCGTTGTTCGATTTCATAGAAAAAAAAGTGGACTCAGTCAAAGTCAGCTCGCCAAATTAGCGGGAATTGGCAAGACAACAGTTTTTGACATAGAAAAACAAAAGCCCACAGTTCGTTTAAATAATCTTTTAGCAGTCCTAAGTGTGCTCAACATCAGAATTAATTTAGAAAGCCCTCTCATGAGCTTTTTTGAAAAAGAGGAATTTAAGTGAGGAAAGCAAACGTTTACATGCATGGAATACTGGCTGGTATTTTCACAGAGGAAATTCGTTCCCAGAAATATTTTTTTGTCTATGAAAACGACTATCAAGGGCCTCCCATTTCTCACACAATGCCAACAAATAAAAAAAACTATAGTTTTGATCAGTTTCCTCCTCTTTTTGATGGTCTCTTGCCAGAAGGTGCGCAGCTTGAAGCCTTACTAAAATTAGAAAAACTAGATCATGATGATTGTTTTGGACAGCTCATAGTCTTAGGATCAGATCTTCTAGGTGCTATTACCGTTGAGGAGCTTCATGACTGAGAAAAGATTAATCTGTCCTATATCTTACAATCAAATACCGGACCAAAGTCTTTATTCTCCAGAAGGGCTAAAGCAACTTGATCGAAAACTAATAAAATTATGTCTTCTTTCGTACACAACACAAGAACTCCATAAAGAGATTTCTTTGAGGGCAAATAAAATTTCCATTCAGGGAGTTCAGCCAAAACTTAGTGCGCGTTTTAATTCAACAAAGAAAAGCTTTGAGCTTGTGAACAAAAGAGCCACATACATACTTAAACCCCAACATCCCCTATATTCAGAAGTGCCTGAAAACGAAAGCCTGAGTATGAAATTAGGGGAGACTATTGGTATAGAAATGCCTGTTTTTGGCATGATTTATGGTTCAGATATGGCATTAACTTATTTTATAAAACGATTTGATAGAAAGGGGCATAAAACAAAGTTCGCTGTAGAAGATTTTTCTCAACTCACACAAAAAACCAGAGCTACAAAATACAATGCCACAATGGAACAGGTTATTACTGTTGTGGATTCGTATTGTACATTTCCACTTATCGAAAAAGTGAAGTTGTTTAAAAGAACATTATTTAATTTCTTAATTGGCAATGAAGATATGCATCTTAAGAATTTCTCTTTGATCACACGAGAAGATAAAATAGAACTAGCTCCCGCGTATGATTTTTTAAACACAACCATTATTCTAGAGAATACAAAAGAAGAAATGGCCCTTGCCCTAAGAGGCAAGAAAAGCAACTTTAAAAAAGATACCTTAATAGATTACTTTGCCAAAGAACGCCTAAGGCTAAATCAAAACTCAATCAAAGATGTTTTAGATATGATAGAAAGCCACTACAAAAATTGGGAAAGCATGATTAAGGGATCCTTTCTTTCAGATGAAAATAAAGAAAAATATTTGTCTCTTGTGAATGTTCGGTGGGCAAGATTGTTTCAATGATACAAGCATACATTAGCAAGTATACATGAGTTAACCCCTTGATTTATTTGTTTATTGACGATTGCCTGTGGATAAGTTATTATTATACTAAGATTTTTTTTACGTTTGGTTTTTTCTAAGGAGTTAAACATGTCACAAAAAAACCCTGAAACGACTACAAATACTGATGATGCTCTGGGATACCCCACAATTGAAAAACTACTAGAAACAGAAGAATTTCAGAAAATAAATGAGAGCTTTGGCCAAGCCTATAGTAAATTAGAGGCTATTTCTCAAGATAGTTCCGCAGGACTTAAAAAGAAGAAAGCGGCCACAAAAGCTATGCAAGCCTATGAATTAACTACAGAACTTCTGAATGAACTCTTGAAAATCAAGTACCAAATCGTTCAGATGAGACAGGCAGAAGCAAAAAAGAACGAAAAAAAATGACAAAAAAAGCAACTGTGGGGCTCTTTTGAGTCGATAATAAGGTTGTGAGTGATGATCTCACAAGATTTTTAATAGATTTGGAGACGTTATGACAACTATATCAATAGGACCTGATCAAATAGCATCGAGCGGACAAGCAACTTCAGCAGCAACCCAATCAAATACGTTTGGTAATTTTATGGATGCGATGTCCATGACTGCCAGCGCTGCTGGCCCGGTTTTATACGAATCCTTTATGGCTGCTGATAAGCCAGGCGCGGCTTCAATTGCAGGAGCTGCAGCTAATTCTATGTATGGAAGCGCCATGACAGCCGGTTCTAGTAATAACCAATATTTGAGTACTGGTGCCATGAGTACAAGTTATTCAGGTGGTGCTTATTATGGTGGAACACCTTCTTATTCTACAACAGGTACAGGCACAGAATTATCAGGAAGTGTTGAAAGTATATTAACAGAAACAGCTACAAGTCAGGCATACCTTATTGGTATACAAGCACAGCTGGGACAACAACAATCAACATTTACAGCTGTATCCAATGCCTTAAACGTAAAACACGGCATGGAGAAGTCAGCGATACAGAATTTTAGAGTGTAATTAAAGTAAACGTATAGTTTACATAATTAACCTTGGATGTTCACTTAAGGCAAGCTACCCATTTGGGTAGTCTTGCCTTCACGCATTGGTTGCGTAGGGGTAGTGAAAATAGGTTATCGGTTATAGGTTATAGGTTATAGGTTATAGGTTATTGGTTATCGGTTATCGGTTATCGGTGATCGGTGATCGGTGATCGGTGATCGGTGATCGTAGGCAGTATTTTTAATAAAGGGGATAATAAAATGATTGATGTACCAAGAGAAGATATCATTGTCATGTTAGAAGCGGGTTACATTTACCTTGCTATGAAAAAATTTAAAGAAGCCAAACATATATTTGAAGGCATTTGTGAGTTGGCACCAAAACATGAAGTTCCACGCGTTGGCGTGGCCAATGTTTTTTTTGCACAAGGCAAGTATTTGGAAGCGATTCGCATTCTAAAGAAAACAATTACAGATAATCCAGACTCTGCCTTTGCCTATGCGCACTTGGGAGAAGCACAGCTTTTTTATGGAAAAAGAAAAGAGGCACAAAGCAACCTCACAAAAGCATCAGAACTTGATTCTGGTGATGACGGCAAATCAGGTGAATTTGCCCGCTCTCTTCTTGGTCTTATGGATATGGGTTATGACCCTAGAGAATTTAAAAAAGTATTTAAGCAGTTTGCTCAGGACCACGAAAAAAAGAAACAAGAAACAACGAGCGAGTAACACTATGAAACAAAAAATTATTACTCTCATTTTAATGGTCGGATTTCTCATGAACCTCACAGCGTGTAAAGATGTTGCTCTTGTGCATGATCTTAATGAGCGTGATGCTAATGAAATTATTGTTTTGTTAGCGCGTAATAATATTCCTGCCAACAAAGAAAAAGAAGTGCGTAATCAAGAAGTTTTTTGGTATATTGAGGTTAGTCCTAACGATGAAATGCAAGCCAGGTCTATACTTGTTGCGCACCGTCTGCCGCGCGTACGTCAAGGAGGCTTAGAAGGGATTTGTAAAGATGCGGGTCTTATTCTTACACCGAAAACAGAACGGTGTCGCGAACTTCTAGCCTACAAAGGTGAAATCATTAATTCTTTAGAGTCTATTCCGGGTGTTGTGCACGCTGATGTTGTTTTGAATATTCCAGAAAAAGATGATTTTCCTGATGAAAATGTACCGCAACCAAGACCCACAGCATCTGTAACTGTTCAGTATCTAAAAGATGCCAATGTACAAACACGATTAACAGAAGCTAAGGTACAAGAATTTGTTGCTAACACCATTACAGATTTGGATTCTCGTGATGTGTCTGTTGTGATTAGCTATTTGGCACAAACACTGCATTCACAAATTGCTATACAACAACAACAACAAGGTCAAAATCAAACAGGACAACTACCTACAAGTAATTTATCAACTCCAGTGAATGATAAGACCTCTGATGATCCTGACAATAATGAAAATGATGATAATTTGGTGAGCATTGGTGGTATTAAAATGGATGCGTCATCAGCAAAAAAATTCAAACTCATTTCAGGGCTTTTTCTGGGCGTTTTGCTTCTCCTAGCCTTTGCCTTTATTTTTGCATTGATTAAAATGTCACGATTAAGAAGGCAGAGCTCTGTTCCTGCTGTGCCAGATGATTCTGATGATGAGCAGAGGTTGTTGGAAGCGTGATCGGGTATCGGTTGTCGGTTATCGGTTATCGGTTGTCGGTTATCGGTTATCGGTTGTCGGTTGTCGTGGGAAATGTGAGGCTGGGAGCTTGTAAGTTGTTGATAACAGGCGGAATATTAGAGTAAAATAAATTAAGTTTTTCGAAACACTCGTATTTGTAGCGACGATAATAAGTATAGACAAAGAATTTATATCAGGAATCCTATAAAAAAGCTTCTTGGTGTAAAGATTGGTCAGAAAATTTATGTCATCCATAGCCTCATCAGGTGGAATCATTAGATTGGATACTAGTCGCATGAACGAGTATTTGTATGCTGACAAACCCAAGCTTAATTTTTGGCAAAAAATTGGTCGTGGGGTAGGTAAAGCATTGTCATTTTTAGGTCCTATTGGTGCGGCTGTAACAGCCATTGCTGTTCCTGGCATTGGTCTTCCTATTGCTGCAGGTATTTATGGTTTGTCAAATGTTGCTGGTCAGTTAACGTCTAATGCACAAGCCAAAGATGCTGCTGAAATGCAAGCCTATCAAGGTCAAATTTCACAATTACCCATCACAACGCCTGGATTGTTTGAACAAGCATCACAAGCTGATATTCAAACAAACTTCATGCTTCCCCAACAATTTGAAACCCCAACAGCGATTACCCTTGTTAATCGTGAAATGGCTCAGAATAGTTCGGTTGAGGGGTTTGACTTCTATTAGGTTTCCGTTGTCCGTTGTCCGTTTTCCGTTTACCGTCTTTTTTGAAAAAAATTCTTTAATAAATCTGAACAATCTTTTTCTAGGATACTACCAATAATTTTTATTGTGTGATTGTTGTCTGTGATTTGGGTTTTTCCTTTTAGTGAAGGGAATATGGAAAGATTATTGTCCAATCGTTTGTGATCATAACATCCTATATATAATGTTCTGATGCGCGCTTGAAAGAGTGCTCCCAAGCACATGGGACAAGGCTCTAGGGTGACATAAAGATCACAATCAGTTAACCGCCAATTTCCTGTTTTTTTAGTGGCCTCTTGAATGGCTTTTATTTCGGCATGGCTTAAAGGGTTGCGATCAGTTTCGCATGAATTAAAGGCCTGTGTAATGATATTATTCTCACGCACAACAACAGCGCCAATAGGGACTTCATCTTGCGCAAAGGCTAGCTGAGCCTGTGCTAATGCTTGCTGCATGTGATTGTTATTCATGGCCTTTTTAGTAATAGGAATGTCTCTTTAAAACAAGGGGGATGTGCGAAAAAAAATAAAAAAAACACGCAACTTTTTAGTAAATTATGCTAATAATATCAGGCGTAAAGCACTTAAACCCAAAATAGGTGCTAGTTAAAGGGCATACATAATGGATTTATCAAGAGCGACAATACAACAACGTCTTGAAGACGTCGGTGATTTTTTGTGGGAAAAAGCCGAAGATGTGCAAAAGCATTCGTCATCACTTGTGGCACAAGTGCATTATCCGTTGGAGAAAGAGGTAGAGGAGCTTCAAGCAAGAGATATAGAAAAGGCAGACGAAAAGGATGGTGGTTTTTGGTCTTTTGCTCAAGTGACGTGGGGCTTTCTCTTTGGCACAGTAGAGCCAAATAATGACTATTCCTTTCATGCTACAAATGATGATCCAAGAACAGTAACAACACAAACCGATTTCAAACAAGTTGTTGCTGCTGAGCAGCCCACTGATCTTTTACCATTAGCAAGCAATGAGTTTGTTGTTTTGGACGGACATCAGAACAGATTGGTTTTTCAAAATAATCGAGAAACTCCTGACAAAGCACGATACATAAATTTACCAAACAATGAAAGTTGGGGAGCGCCTATCCGCATGACCACAAGAGTACATGGTGGTTATTGGTTGGCTTATCCTGGCAATGAAGAACAAGCAGGGCGTGTTATTGCTATTGATGAAACCGGACAGGAGATTGATAATTTACAAATCTCATCACGACAAGATAACGAGTCAGAACCTCATTATCTTTCTCCGCTCTGTATAACCGAAGTTGATGGTGATCTTGTGGTCGGCACACGTTCTGGTGAAGTGCTTCGTTTAGATCGCACAGGAGATGCTTATGGTTGGTATGCTGCTTATGATTTAGGGCTTAATGGTGCTCGCTTTGATATGATTACAGATGTTGTTGTTTCTGGTGACAAGATTATTGCTGTTGATGGTGGCGCACAGCGCATTCACGTGCTCAATAAAGATGATGGAACTCATAGTCATTCTTTTGGTTCTTGGGGGCAGTGGACAGGAAGTTTAGCACAACCACGATCTGTAGGTGTTACAAGTGAAGGCCATCTTCTTGTGGCTGATGCTGAATTGGATGCCCTTCAACTGTATTCACTTAATGGTGACTATTTAGGTTTAGCGACAACCGGAGATCATGTTTTAACTCTTGACCATGCTGTTGTTGTTCGTTCTGTGCCTGATCAACCAACACAGTTTTATGCGCTTGATGAAATAAATTCAGAAGTCACTTATTTTACTATTTCAAAACAAACACAAGATTGGGCAACAAGTTTTGCGGCATCTGGTGAGAGCAACTTAATAAGGCGAACACATCTTGTTGATCCTCACTGGGGCGTGTCTGGAGATGATGGTGATGGTTGCTACCGTTGTCACGATGGTTTTACAACTGATAGTCGTGAGATTTGGGAGGTGATGACAGATCCTGATGTGCACAGTCATCCTTTTAATGTTGAACCCAGTTTTACTCTTCCTGAAGACATCCCTCTTTATGGTGGGCTCATGGCTTGTGAATCATGTCACATGCCACATGGTGATGATGGGCACATGTTCATGCGCATTGATTCTGAAACAGGTTGTCTTGATTGTCATACAGAAGAAGCTCATGAACGTGCAAAAGAAGATGACAATAAATACACGCATGCCATGGGAGATTTATTAGAAGAAAAACTCAGCTTGCGTGGAGATCAAGACTCCATGACCTTAGCAGCACAACTTTATGGTGGTTGTGAGTTTTGCCATATCACATCACCGCATACAGCTTCTTACGAATATTTATTACAAGAAACAGATGATGGTGCGCCCGTGTGTGGTGTGTGTCACGAAACACGTGTATCAGCTAATCAAAATCATTTTATGGGCATTTCAGATGCGAGCTTAATGACGATGACCACAACAAGTGATGTGAATCCTTTAGACGTTTCTTGCACAACTTGTCATAGTTTAACCAATGGTGTGAATGATCAATTGTTTCGTAGTGCTGATGAGTACACTTGCCTCAATTGTCATGAACAACAGGAAGAATATAAACCGTTAACTCCTATTGAAGACGCGCGAGCAGATGGTGGAGAGCGTAAACGACATTCAGCTATTGAGCATGAATCTGAGGTCATGTGTCTTGGTTGTCACCTAGTTCATGATGATCCCGAGTCAGATTGGTCTTTGTCCTGGAATAGTGCGAGTACAGCTATAACACGTGGGTGTATGGATTGTCATGGCTCCTCAGGAGATAATCCTATAGAAACATTTAGAACATCTTCAGGGCACCCTCTGCACAAACGAGTTGGCTCAGATGCTAGCTGTATGCGTTGTCATGGTGATGATGAACATAACCCTGAAAAACGTGATTTTGATAATTATAGGGGCACAGGATTTGTAAACTATAATCCAGCCTCACAACCCTGCCTCCAATGCCATGATGCTTTTGATGTGGCACCAAGCGGCAGTCGTTACCAACATAAGCGCATAGATGATTTTATTCCTGGGCATGTTTTGTTTGATCATAGAGAAATTACTTTATTTGATAATAGTGGAAATCAAGTCAGCTCAAATATGTCTGGAGCTTTTACTTGTTTGAGTTGCCATGTAGATTACGGCAGTGCTGATCGAGCCTTGGCCAATGGGATTTTAGAATTTTGTGGCGAATGCCACGTACGTAAAGGTGAAGCAGAAGGAAATTTTAGAGAGTTTCATCAGAGAGCTGAAAAGTAGTTTAATACTCAATATCCAACATCCGATATCCAATATCCAATATCCATTTGAAGGTTTACTTGATGATTGAGTGTTGATTATTGGATATTGATTATTGAAATAGGTTTATTCTTGTGTGTTATTTGTTTTGATAGATTTAATATAAAACAAAACGAGAGCCATAGCGAATATTCCAATCAACCACGATAAAGCATTTCTATCGGAGCTGCCAACAACCAATCCACACCCATTTCCCGGTCCGGAAATAAAGAAATCATTTTCACCAACATCATTCGCTGTGTCAGCGCTTTCCGAAAGATTATAACCTTCTGTATCCACAAAGTCAGGAACGCCATTACCATTGGTATCGGCGAGGCCTTCATTAGCATCCAGAAGTCCATCACCATCAGAATCAAGATCCAGAAAATTGCTTATGCCATCAAGATCAATGTCATCAGTGTAACTCATTTCTATATAGTCTGTTAAACCATCACCATCTGAATCAGTATCTAAGGCGTTTATTAGACCATCACTGTCGTTATCCCCAATGCCATCTATAAAATCACTGAGACCATCGCCATCACTATCTATTGCTGTACAGCTTAAGCCATAAGTCATTTCAATGTCATCAGTAAGGCCATCGGCGTCTGTGTCACTATTTAAGGGATCGCAACCATATTCATTTTCAAGTGCATCTGAAATGCCATCACCATCAGAATCTACAACATCAAGATCACAGGCGTCTCCTTCTTCATCGGCATCTGAATCGAGTTGATTGGGATTAAACATTGTGACACAGTTATCATCATCATTGAGAATGCCATCGCCGTCTTGATCATCATCACAGGGATTCCCTATACTATCTTCATCAATGTCTTCTTGGTTGGGGTTATAGAATTCAATACAATTATCGTCTTCATTGAGAATGCCATCACCATCGTTATCATTGATTATGGGATCAATTGTACAAACAGCATCTTCAGTATAATGCACTGGATCTTCAGGACAAAAATCACAGTAGTTAATAATGCCATCGCTATCATCGTCAGCATTGGGATCACCATCAAAGGAAGGATCCTCAATATCAGTGTTCCAACAATTGTTAAAATTAAATTTCTTTCTCGCAAAAGAAATCACATTGAAAGGTATTCTTTTTTTGGAAAAAGTATTTATGCCTGCTTCTGCGCAATCAGAGTTGCTCACAGTTGGGCAGTTATCTTGACCATCAAAAAGGTCGTCGTTATCATCGTTCATATCACAGGCATCACCAAGTCCATCGCTGTCAGAATCAAGTTGGCTTATGTTGGCAACGCTCACACAGTTATCCGCGTTATCACCGATGCCATCGCCATCAAGATCAAACTGTTCGTTGGGATTGTTGGGAAAAGCATCGTTTTCATCACAGAGCCCATCACCATCAGTATCATTTTCTGGTGGGCAGCCACCTTCTTGGTTATAGGGATCATCAGGATACGCGTCACAGGCATCACCCTCACTATCGCCATCTGTATTTGTTTGTGTTGTGTTGCTTATATTTGGACAGTTATCACAAGTATCGCCAACAGAATCAAAATCATGATCTGTTTGTGCTGTGTTATGTTCGTAAGGACAGTTATCACAATTATCGCCAGCGCCATCATGATCAAAATCAATCTGGTTAGGATTAAAATCATTTGAACAGTTATCACACACATCACCAAAACCATCGCCATCTAAGTCTTGTTGATCAGGATTGAAATCTGTAGGACAGTTATCAGGATGGGCGCCAAGATCGCAAATGCCGTCACTATCTGTATCAGATAGTCCTAAGGATTCACAGTTGTCATCCACTTCTTCTATGGTAGCGCCTTCACAGTTATCATTACAAAAGGCATCAACGCCTGTGCTAACAGTAATGCCTACGTTAACAAAAGTAGTTCTTTGTTCGCATTGAAAGACGCAATTCTCTTCAACAGCTGTAGCATCAATGGTGACAAAGACAACAGCATCGCCAATAGTTAAACCCGATCGTGTGATGTTTTGTTGTTCGGTTATCACAACTGTATCGTGATCAATATCTTCAGAAAAATAAATCAGATGGGCATTGTTATAGTCACAAGTGCCATGTGTATTATGCTCAGCAATGGCAAAAGGTAGGCTGTAGCGAGCTGTTCCAGTGGTTTTAGAAACAGGACAGGGATCTGCCTGTACTAAGGGGGAATACATTATAATAATGAGCCCGCAAAAGAGCGCAGATAAAAGAATAGATAAAGAGGTTTTATAAGACGTGTTTTTCCTGTATGCCATTTAAAAAACAGAGCATTATCGTAATGTTAGGGGGATAATGCTTGTCTATTGGTATCATCGTCATACACCCAAATCAAGTTGCTAGTTTATTTTATTTTTTTGTAAAAAAAGGCACAACATTTTATACCTGTGGTCGATACATTTATTGAATCCTCTGATTATGGGCATATAGAGGGGCAAACAGGATCCATGACTGATATATTAATCGACAGTAAACCTATAAGTGAAATTGGCTTTGAAGTGGACATGCCTTTGCATGTGACATTCAAGGAGTTTCCTAACAGCGCGGATGAATCCATTGCTTATCAAGGAGTGGGTGCAAAGCTGCGTGTAGGTTTTCTCGACCTTCAGACAAAGGCATTGCTGTTTCGCCCCTTTTTTCTCTTGCAAGCGGGACAATATGTTCCTTCTCTTTTGAATGAAGAAACAAAAAAATATGATGCACAGAAAGAACTCGCATTACGACACTTAGATGTAGGTGGTGGAGTTTTTATTGGTGTGCGTGTTGGTGACAAGGGATCTTGTATTGGCTTAACAGCAGCACTTATGGGATCTTCTTACTATGATGCCCCAGAGAATTTAAACGCAGATGTCGACCGCTATGGAAATTATGAAAACCCTCTTGATCAGGGTGGTTTTACGATTCCTTTACAGTTAGAACATGCGCAAATGTCTGATGGTTCTAAAAATGCAAACCTGACAGCTTCTTTTGGTGCTCTTGTTCAAATAGCAGTTCTTAAACAATTAGGCATTAATATTGGCGCCAATCTTGATTTGAGAGAAATGAAAACAACTACACATGACACACTTAGTGCGCGCTCCTTCAACCTATCTCTTGGCGCATCATACCTGTTTTAAAATGAAAGACACACCTTATGGATGTTTGTGGCAGTCGTAGCAGCTCAGTCCTGTTTGCCCGCCATTATAATTCATTCCATGGCAGCCTGTGCTGCAAGTAGTGTTTGTGCCATTTGTGTTGGCAAAGGTTCCATGTGCTTTAGGATTCGACCAATTAAACGCATGAGGGTAAGCGACGTGACAATCAAAGCACGCAATCTTTGATAACCCACCATCATAGCTGCCACCATGGCATTGCGTAGCGCAGGTTCTTTTCTTAATAGAAGCATTTGTCATCACATGTTTGCCATGATAATCTGTTGAGCTTGAATTGCTTGCATTACTCCACTGCGTTTTGTGTGGGTAAAGCTCATGACAACCATAACAACTTACTTCAGAATAGCCGCCTTTATAGTTTGTGCCATGACACTCGTTCTGACAGCTTTGAGTTGTCCCATTATTTAAAGCATAAACACCGTGTTTGTTCACATCCTTCCAGTTAGAGGTATGGGGGTAAGAGGCGTGACATTGATAACAAGAAACACCTGTCCAGCCTCCTGTGAGATCTGTATCATGACATTCTGTGCAATTAGGGTTTGTACCATGTTCTTTGGCAAAAACACCATGCTCTGTAATCTTGTCCCAGTTTTCTGGATGTGGAAAACAATCACACTCCTCGTTGGCTAAGACATAGCTTGGAATGACACAAACTACAAAGACAAGGAAGATTATGTAAAAATAGTTTTTCATTTAGAAATTATTAAACTCCTTTTTCAGCGGTATCTTATGTTCACACCCATTATGTGGCGCATGTGGCCAACACATTGTGGCATTGTCAGGATTAATCGTTGTTGGATCTGAGTGAAATTGATGACAACGTGAGCACTCAGCTTCTGAATGCGGTCTGTATGGCGCTGTCCATTGCACAAAGGATTGTTCTAAGTGGCAACTAACGTTGGAGCAGGTTTTTGTCTCTGGATGCCACTGAGCCCCAGGTGTTTCTCCCGAATGAACACCATAATAGGCAGGTTTGCCCAAATAGTTCATAGCTGTATTAATGGTCATGCCACTGCTCGTCGTGGGCTCTGGAAAAGCTCGCAATGTGTAAGGAAAAAACTCATCATTAAATTCATAAGATGTTACAGCTAAGCTTTGATCAAAGTTGACGTCAACGGTCCCATTCACATGATAGGCTTTATCCGCAATGCTAATGGGATCGAGTTCAATAATTCCTTTATCACCTACATGCCAGCCTGTACCGTTTTCCCAGCTTGCGAGATTAAGTCTCTCTACAGTTTCAATATGGCATACCTGGCAACGAAGCGGAGCTTTAGAATAGGGTTTCATGTTAGCCAAGTGGCCCACTTCAATGGTTTCACCATCAGCTGTGAGTTTGGAAAAAATAAAGGAATGCTTATCAATGGCCGCTTCACTTAAAATTGTTGGTTGACTGCTTTCCCAATTCGGATCACTCGGATCCCACTCATCATCAGTTAGTTGAGATCTGGGGGGATAACTGTGGCAGCTATTACAGCTTAAACTTTCACCACTGTTCCAGGCAGGTGTTGTGTGATAACGACGCACTTGGTTGATCTCATAATTAATGGGATAGGAAATTTTATAACCAAAGTTTTGAGGGTCATAGGCAAACACATCAACGCCATTCATGTCGACACCGCCTTGACACAATGTCTGTAGAGATCCAGCATTACAAAGCTCATCTAAACTCCACAAAGAGGGGAGGCTCCAATAATAAGCTTCTTTTTGATTTTCTGGTGCGCTGAAATGATTCCACAAAAAATAAGATGAAATTGTTTTGAAATTGTCACCATTAAAGGCGGCGACAAGCTCATCCAAGTCTTTAAGTTCACCACTGGGATCAGTAAAGCTTACAGGAAAAGGAACCTTAATAGCACTACCACCAGCACCCACATATTCTGTTTGCGAATGACAATACGTGTTTGAACAGGTCTTTGTTTCAGCATCATAATGAGCTGTGTTTTCCATGAGTGCTTTGAGAGAGTGTGGGTTGGCTGTTTCATTAAAGAGTTCAATATCAACGACTTTATTACGATGTTTGCTGGGATTAATGGGATGGCACGTGCCGCAGCCAAAGCGATACTCAGTGTTCGTCGAATAATTATTGTCATCACCGTAAAAAGGTTCTTCTAAGTTTTCAGGATACATGCCTGCGTAGTGACTCGCATGCGTGCCTGTGAGTGGTGGTGTGCCATGGCAGAGTTGGTTGGCACATGTGGCATCAGTAAACTGACTAAAATCATCGCCAGGGGAGGCATGGCAAGAAGCACAACTTAAATCGTTTATGACTGTTGTGTAGTCCTCTCCATGACATGTTTTACAATCATTATCAGCATAGTAAGGGGCATGGCTGCTTTGCCAAGGCTGATCGCCAATGCCATCAAGCTCTAATCGTTTGTCATGAGGATAGCTATAATGACAACTCCAACATGAAGGCACATTTGTACCATTCTCCAAAGTGCCACCAGAAAGATTATCACCATGACAAGAATTTAAACAGGATGATTTTGATTTGAGGTAGTAATCACCATGTGTGGTCACAAAATTATCTGAGTGCGTATATGAAGCTATGTCACCCGAGGGTTTAGCTTGTTCATACTTAGCCTTATATGATTCAATGAGTAAGTTTAAGTACTCTTCACTATCAAGGTCTCCGGCTAGTACATTTTGACTCGTATGTTCATTGTGGCATGATGCACAGGCATTGGGTATGGGATCTTTGCCTTCTTTGAGAAAGTTTAAGCTTTTTTCTGGGTGTATAGACTCAAAGCTATGACCACCCACATCACCAGAAGTGACCACTGTGCCTGTCTTTGTCATGTGACAG
>JAHJDR010000116.1 GCA_018812345.1 bacterium
CCACCATGTAAAAACATTATTTTAGAACCCTTAGGATTGCCAAATAGTTCATAATAGAGTTTGTGCCCATCTGAAACTTTAAGGAATCCTTTTTTGTATGTGTTTTTATTTGTCATAATGAAGGCTCTACTTTCTTGCCGAGAAGTACAATTACACCAGGCCTATTTTCAATAGGCTTTGAGAGCGTTTTGTTTTCAATTGAATAATTCAATTGTTTGATTGTTTTTAATAGCTCATCACAATCCCAATGATGAAAATAGATGCCTGGCAAGTTTAATTTGCGTGCTGTTTTATGGGTATAGTATTCCTCATTGCCCTCTTGAATAGTTGTTCCTAAAAACAAAGCACCATTTCTCTTAAGAACTCTAGTAAATTCTGTGAGAGCCAAATAACCATCTTTATTATTTAAGTGAAGTAGAGCAAAAGAACAGAAAACAGCATCGACAGATTCATCATCTAACGGAATTTTGTTAAAGTCTCCTTGTATGGTTCTTGCATTTGGTATTTTTTCTCTAAATAGTTGCAACATTCCTTCAGAAATATCTAATCCAATGACTTTATGGCCTTGTTCTGTAAAGTAAGCAGATTCTTTGCCTGGACCACATCCTGCATCCAAGATTAATGATTTAGGGGTAAGTGCGTTAGAAAATTTAGCAATTTCCTCTTTAAAGATAAAAAAGGATGATTCATCATTGTTATCGTATAGATCTGCATATTGTGAATAGTAGTCATCTATAGTTATCATAAATCTACCCCTTCTTCGCATGAATATTTAAACTACCATAATGCATAAGATAGTCTTTCCTTGGCACAATGTTTTCAACAAAGTCTTCCATGACCTTAATTTCCTCATCAGTAATGATATCAGGCATGAGGGTTTTAAATAAGTAACATTCATTTATCATAAACTTTTGGAAAAGCTCATTGGAAATATTTTGATTTGTAGTTTGATCTAGTTCTTTGGTTATGTTTGTAAATCCACAGGCTTCTAGTTCTGGAAGAACTTCCAAGGCAAAATCCAAGTTCAAATTGGACCTGTCAAAAACCCGTTTGAATAAATTTCTCAGGAGTTCAAAAGCTTTATGTGATGGTGTGCATGCCATTTCTGATAAGTTGCAGTCAATAATCCACAGGGAAGCTTTATTATCTAAGTTAGACGCTAGTTTTTTAATTACAGATTTAAAGTCTGGCATATGGATTAGCGAGTAGCGCATCATTGCGCCATCGTGAACATCTGAGGCATCATTAAGGTAATTCATGGCATTGGTGAGTTTAAAGTTTAGGTTCTTGAGTTGTTTTTCAACTTTTATATTTTTAGCTTGTTCAATGTATTCTTCTTTAAGGTCAATCCCTGTAAAGGTTATATATGGATAGTCTTCAGCAAGCCTTGCTGTTAATAACCCATTTCCACAGCCAATATCTATGAAAGAAGTACAATTATTAATTCCTGTACGTTCCAGAAAATCCTTTAGTGAATCGTAGTTAAAATCTACTTGTGAGGTTAAATGCTGAGCAAAGATTTCAACATGATCAGCTTCTTTCATTTCTATAAATATATTTGTTCTTTCTTCATTCATTTCGAAACACCTTTAAGACAAATTAGGTTGTTAATTGGTGAATATTATTTTCCCAGTTCATCCCATCAAATTGATTCTTTGTGATGCTGTTAAATGTTTTTGTATCTAAGCAGCGCACATTCACACTGTAGCAATTTGGGTGCGAGCGGGGGATATAAAATGATTTTATACCACAAGTTTTGCAAAAGAAGTGTTTAGCTGTTTTTGTATTAAATTCGTAAGTAGTGAGATTGTCTTTTCCCATAATAAGCTTAAAATTATCTTTTGCAATAATCAGGTGAATAAAGTCTATCATCGAACAAATAGAACAATTACATTCCAACACAGTAATTTCTTTAGGCGCTATTATTTCAAACTGTACGGCCCTGCAATGACAAGATCCTTTGTGTGTAATTTCTTTTGACATAATTTTACTTTGTTCCTTGAATAACTATCCATCTGCACAATCCATACCATCTTGGCAATAAAAATTCAGACACAATATCAACAGCTTAATAATTCCGGTGAAGTAAGAGGGGTGGGGGTGTAAAGTTTTCTTAACAGGGGGGTGTAAGGGTGGGTTTACAGTTTTAAAAGTTCCGAAGTGTTAGGGTAAATTAGGCGCAGGGCTTAAGGCGTAAGGCTTAGGGTTTGGGGATTTGGGGGAACGGGAGAATCGAGCTATCGTTTATTTTGGACCTGTGGACCTATGTTGCCTATGGGACTGGGGGAATTTGGTGCCGGAGTACCAGGGTGCCAGGGCAGGACTGTGTTCCTAGAGATTACCATACAAAGAGTAAACTAATGCAAATAGTATGGTAAGTAAAATCAAAGTGAAAAAATCAAAGTGAAGCTTAATAATAACGATAGTATATGAAAATAAGAGTGTTAATTTATATTATCAGTTGACGATTAGGTTGATGATTCAGAATTACACTAATAA
>JAHJDR010000117.1 GCA_018812345.1 bacterium
AACATTAAAAGAAGGCACTGAAATGGTCATGCCTGGTGAAAACGTAGCTGTAAGCGTAGAGCTGATCACACCGATCGCTATGGAAAAAGAATTACGTTTTGCAATACGTGAAGGTGGCCGCACAGTAGGTGCTGGTGTTGTTACAGAGATAATTGAGTAAAAAATAATTGGGCTTAAGGCGTAAGGCTTCGGGCTCAAGGAAAAGATAATAATTTGAAAGGCGGTCTTGTAAAAAAGATCGCCTTTTCTTTCACTATGAATAACGTTATTACAATACATTTAGAGTGTTCTGTTTGTAAAAATAGAAACTACCGTTTTAAACGAGGCAAAGAAAAACGCTCGGATAAAATAGAGGTTAAAAAGTTCTGCAAGTACTGTAAGCAGCACACAGTGCATAATCAAGTGAGGTAACAGAATATAGAAAATTGAATGTAGAAAGTAGAAAGTAGAGGAAAAATTTGCTCTGCAACAGAAAATAGAAAGTAGAAAGTAGAGGAAAAATTTGCTCTGCAAATTTTTAGGAGTGTAGCTCAGCTGGTAGAGCAACGGTCTCCAAAACCGTCGGTCGCAGGTTCGAATCCTGTCGCTCCTGCAAAACGTAGAAAAAAATTGCAAAAGAAAAATTGCGTAGAAAGGTTTACTACAAATGAGCTCGCCCCGGTATGCGGGGTCGCTCCTGCAAAACGTAGATAGACGTTGCAAAGAAAAAGATTACGTAGAAAGGTTAAAAACAAATGAGCTCGCCCCGGTATGCGGGGTCGCTCCTGCAAAACAAGTACTCAAGTCGAAAAAGATTAAGAGTAAGTAAAAAAGAAAGAGTTCAAGGTAGCTCGCCCCGGTACGCGGGGTCGCTCCTGCAAAAATGAATGAGGGGTTAACTGCAAAAATATAACCTCTTGTAATTAATAAATATATATAGTGCATTTTCAATATAATACCAGAAATAACGCAGCGCGTAATAAATAAATTCAGATTTTTTATTGCTTTCCAGAGCAAATAGGTTAATCAAGCGCAGAAAAATAAGGCGGCTTGTTTAATAAATAAGAAAAACAATAGGTTATATTTTAACAAAAAGAGAAGCCTAAATCTCCATGAGGATTGAATATGAAAAGTAGAAAAATTGTTACTATTTGTTTGATATTTGTCGCAGTTTTTTTGTATTGGGTCGCCTCCCAATTTTTGGATAACTTGTTTGACTGGTTGAACATTGCTATAACAAGGGATTTATATCTTACGATCCCAGAGATTGTTGCTGTCGTTGTAGCTGTGGGTGGTTTTTTTGTACTTATTAAATATAAGAAAGCAATGGATTTTTTTACAGAGGCTGTAAGTGAATTATCAAAAGTCACTTTTCCCACTAAAAAAGAATCAGGTCAGTCAGCGGTTGTTGTTGTTGTACTTGTTGCGATTGCAACACTTTTGCTCGCTTTTTACGACCTCATTTGGTCAACATTGACCAGATGGATTCTAAATTAAAAGAGAGTTAATACATGGAAAAGAAATGGTATGTTGTTCATACATATTCTGGCTATGAACAAAAAGCTAAACTGTCCCTCGAAGAAAGAATTAAGTCATTAGGAAAACAAGAATTCTTTGAAGAGATTCTTGTGCCTTCTGAAAGCGTTGTAGAAATTCGTAAGGGACAGAAGAAAACAACAACAAGAAAATTTTTTCCTAGTTATATTTTGGTGAAAATGAATCTTACTGATGAAAGCTGGCATCTCGTTAAAGACACACCTAAGGTAACAGGTTTTGTTGGTAATAGTTTCAGTCCTCCTGCAATTCCAGAAGAGGAAGTGAATAAAATCACGCAACAGATCGATGATGGGCAAATGAAACCCAAGCTCAAATATATATATGAAAAGGGTGATTCTGTTCGTGTGATTGATGGTCCTTTTAATACCTTCAATGGTACAGTTGAGGAAGTTAATCCTGAAAAAGGACGTTTAAAAGTTTTAGTCAGTATTTTTGGAAGAGCAACACCTGTTGATTTGGAATTTACACAGGTAGAGAAAAACTAATAAGAATGAGAGCTCAAAGCTCAAGGCTCAAAGCTCAAAGGAGTTATTCCTTTCAGCTTTCACCTTTGAGCTTTCAGCTAGATTATTATGGCAAAAAAACCCATTGCATTTATAAAATTACTTTGCCCCGCAGGACAAGCTAATCCAGCACCACCAGTAGGGCCTGCTTTAGGACAACATGGTGTCAACATCATGGAGTTTTGTAAAAAGTTTAATGCTGCGACACAAAAAGAAGCTGGTATGATTACCCCTTGTGTGATTACAGTTTATGCTGATCGTTCATTTAGCTTTGTATTAAAAACGCCACCAGCCTCTGTTCTTTTACTGAAAGCAGCAAACGTGAAAAAAGGTGCTGGCGATACGGGAAAATCACTTGTTGGTAAAGTAACACAAGCACAAGTAGAAGAAATTGCTAAAATTAAAATGCCCGATTTAAATTGTTACTCGTTAGAGGCAGCTGTGAATACTGTGAAAGGCACAGCCCGCAGCATGGGTATTAATGTTGTTTAGTGAGGATCATATGAAAATTGCAAAAAAACAAAAAGAAATTCGTAATAAAATTCAATCTGAAAAGAAGTACACTGTTTCGGAAGCTATGGATTTATTAAAAGAAGGTGCAACAACCTCTTTTGATGAAACTGTTGATGTCTGTATCCGTTTAGGCGTTGATGCTAAAAAGTCAGACCAACAAGTACGCAGTGCTGTTGTCCTTCCTCATGGCATTGGCAAAACAAAACGCGTTCTTGCTATTGTAAAGCCTGAAAAAGAAGCCGAAGCTAAAGAAGCAGGTGCTGATTTCATTGGTACGGCTGAAATAATTGAAAAGATTCAAGGTGGCTGGTTAGATTTTGATGCTGTTGTGGCAACACCTGACATGATGGGTACCGTTAGTAAAGTGGGTAAAATATTAGGCCCCCGTGGCCTTATGCCAAACCCTAAAACAGGTACGGTCAGTTTTGATGTCAAAAAAGCCGTTAGTGAGTGTAAAGCCGGTAAAGTTGAATTCAGAACTGAAAAAGCAGGAAACTTACATGCCCCCGTTGGTAAAGTAAGTTTTGGACCTGAAAAATTAACAGATAATTTACAAGCGTTACTGGTAATAGTGCGCAAGTTAAAACCCCAAAGTGCTAAGGGCGTTTACTTAAAGGCCATTACATTGTCATCGACAATGGGCCCTGGTATTCGTCTGGATATGGGGGACGTAGGGAAATTACTTGGTTAGTTACTGACTAAGTGACAATTTTCATTTTCGTCGAAGACTGATGGAGCGCGAAAGCGCTTAAAAGATGATCCATCAATAGACGTTAAGACCTATTCTGATAGTTCTTAGCACGAGATCGACGTCAATGAAGTCTCGAAAGGAGACAAAAAATGAATCGTGCTGATAAAGCAGCTCAAATAGAGGACATCAAAGCCAGCTTTGCTAAAGCTCAGCTGACGATTCTTGCTGACTATAAGGGGCTTCCGGTTTCTCAATTGACTGACTTAAGAACGAAACTCAATGAAACTGAGTCTAAATTCAAAGTTGTCAAAAACCGTTTGGCAAAAATAGCTATTAAGGATACGACCGCCGAAATTCTTACCGATCATTTTACCGGTACAACAGCTATTACGACAACGGAAGGAGATCCCACAGGACCCGCAAAGGTTCTTGCTGAATTTGCAAAAAAGAATGACAAACTCGTTATTCGAGTGGGTTTCTTTGCAGATAAAGAGCTTGACCTAGATGCAATCAAGAATCTTGCTTCATTGCCAAGCAAAGAAGTGCTCATTGGAAGGCTTATGGGTTCTATGCAAGCACCAGCAACCAATTTGGTTTCTGTGTTAAGCCAGATACCCAGACAGCTTGTAACTGTTCTCCAGGCCGTAAAGGATCAAAAAGAACAATCAGTTTAAGATTTTTTGAGTGTTATTTTTTTAGGTCAGTTAACGCTGACTTAAAATAGCTTTCAAGAATGAGTTTTTTATGACAACACAAGAAATAGTAACCGCTGTTTCCAAAATGACAGTATTAGAAGTTGCCGATCTCGTAAAGGCATTCGAAAATGAATTTGGCGTATCTGCTGCAGCTCCTGTAGCTATTGCTGCAGCTGCCGTTCCTGGTGCTGCTGCAGAAGAAGAAAAAACTGAGTTTAATGTTGAACTCAAAGATTTCGGCGCTAACAAAATT
>JAHJDR010000118.1 GCA_018812345.1 bacterium
ACAGTCAGTGTTATAGGAAAATACTTTTAACCTTAAAAAGGATGAATCTATGAAAAAAACACTGTTTGTAACAGGGATGGCCTTGGCTGTTTTATTTGTAATCAATTGTGGTGGTGGGAGTGATAGCGCACCGGCAAATGCCGATGAAAGTACCTCTGCACCAGAAACTTTGGGTGTCATAACAATTAATGCTGTAGAGGGAAATGGATCAGCAGAAGATATATTTTATGATTCCCTCATTGTGACGGGTTCAAATTTTACAGAGGACATGGTTGTGTCTCTTGATGACGATGAACTGAGTTATAGCTGTGATTCAGATACCCAAATCACGGCAAATCTGCCCACAGAGCTCAAAGAAGGCAATTATTCACTGCTCCTTATGAATGCAACCAGCAGTGCATCAACAGATGTGTCGTTATTACAGGGTGAGCCTGGTGCTGATGGTATCAGTATCGAGGCACAGTATAATTGTGGAGCGTCAAATGATGTTGGGTCTTCCACAGAATATAGGTTTGGATTATCTGCAAATGTAACCCAATTTAGTGATGGCAGCTTCCATATTTCCTGCATGGCAAATGCCTATCTCATTAGTTATGGGTTTTGGGACACCAGTTCTGATTCGCGATGGTATGCCTACGATAGTTCAGGAGTTGGCAACGGTCAGATATCGTGTGTTCCTATGTATGTGACTGCCAATTATGATATCGATGCCAACAAGGTTGTCTATACCAATCAGGACGACACCACAAAATACAGCACAGTTACCTGCTCAAAGGTTTATCCCTGATTTTACCGGTCATCTACAAAGATAGCCAGTTAACAGAACAATATTGATCAATCTCGCTGTTTGTGGTCAGAGGAAAGCAACAATGGAACAATTGTTTTTATCAAAATCAGACTATAAAATCGCCAGCACATGCCCAACCAAACTCTATTATAAGAAAATGGGGTATCCCAGTCAGGCCGTAGACAATGAGTATCTGGAGCTTTTGGCAGAGGGTGGCTACATGGTGGGCAAAATGGCTCAGCTTTACTACCCTGATGGTATTTTAATTGATAACGAGCAGGGTACTAAAGCGGCCTTGGAGCAGACAAATAAATATCTTTTGCAGGATAATGTCACTTTGTTTGAAGCGGCCATTGAACACGATCACAAAATCATTCGGGTCGATGTGTTGCAAAAAAAGGGAAACACCGTTGAGCTAATAGAAGTCAAATCCAAATCTTATAACAGCAAAGACCCTGCCTGTTTCTATACATTAGCGGGTGATATTGTAGCCAACTGGCAGGAATATCTCGAAGACGTGACTTTTCAGTATCTGGTCATGTCAAAAGCATACCCAAATTTCACGATCATGCCTTTTCTCATGATGCCGGACAAGGCTGTAAATACAGACATAGAAGGCCAGCTTGGCTGGTTTTCACTCAAGAAAAAAGGTCAAAGTGCAACAGGCTTTAAACACGTAGAAGTGGCTTTTTCGGGAGATGACGAGGCTATTAGAAAAGACAGAATTCTAAAGAAAGTCGATGTCAGTGGACCGGTAGGCGATCTTATTGAGCTGGTCACCATAAATGCCGAGTATTTTGTAAACAGTCTTAAAGCGGGCGTGACTAAAATACAAACACCCCTTACCAAGGGGTGTAAAAAGTGTGAATATCGCACAGAAACCCCACAAAAAAGCGGGTTTCACGAGTGTTTTGGAATGCTCGCCAATGTAGAGCATCATGTGTTTGATCTTTATCATATGGGGGATCTTGGGGGGCGAAAAAACCCTCATGTTAACACAATGCTGGCGCAGGGAAAGGTCAGTATGTATGATGTACCACCAAATCTTATTAGAAAAAAACTGGGTATCAGGCAGGATATTCAGCTAAAATATACCAGAGAAAATCGTGAGTGGATTGATTCCAAATTAAAAGACATTATTTTGTCATGGAAATATCCGCTTCACTTTATAGACTTTGAAACCTCTACAATGGCCTTGCCGTATCACAAGGGCATGCGGCCCTACGAGCTGATTGCTTTTCAGTGGAGTTGTCACACTATCGAAGCGCCCGGCGCAGATCCGGTGCACAGAGAGTGGGTTAATACACAAGAGGTGTTTCCCAATTTTGATTTTGCCAACACGCTCATGGAAACCATTGGTATTGATGGCACGGTATTCATGTGGGCGTATCATGAAAATACGACGTTAAAAAAGGTTTTTGAACAGATTGATAAATATAACATCTTTGATCCTGATTTGGAAAATTGGATTAACCTTAAAGCAAAGTTAAACAAGTATCAGGATTATCAAATGGTGAACATGGATAAATTAACTTTAGAGCACTATTTTCATCCAGATATGAAAGGCCGTACATCACTAAAAGTAACTTTGCCAGCTATTTGGAACAATAATGCTTATTTGCACGAAACACCTTATTTGACCCGCTACGTGGGTCATGATGCCGAGGGCAAAATATTAGATCCCTACAAGAAGCTTGAACCCATAGATATTTATGATCAGGCAGAGGTCATAAAAGAGGGCACGGGTGCTATGAGGGCGTATCAGGAAATGTTATATGGTTTAAGGGCGCATGAACCTGGGGTACGTGAAAAGTGGACAAAGTTGCTTTTGCAGTATTGTGAGTTGGATACCATGGCTATGGTGATTGTATATTTGCATTGGTGCAGGTTGTTAGATTTAAAGTAATATTAAAGAGAAGGGGATCAAAAATGGAACAACAATTAACAATATCAGACGTAAAAAAAATGCTTGGCATAGAATATTGGGTGTTAAACGATAAAAAAGTCGGCCCCATATTAAAAATCATGCGATTATGCTTTAATCAAAAAGATCCAGAGTGGTTTGCTAAAAACAGGGATTGGATAAAAGAAGGATTAGAAACAATACTAGATATAATGAGAACACAAACCTGTTTAGAAAAAGGCAAACATCAGAGGGTTGCTTAATAGCATAAGAGCAAGATGTTTTTAAGATTGCTTGGTATGATAAATTCGGTTCATTGGGGGTGGAATGTGTAAGAAAAATAGCATTACTATTTTATTTTTTGTGATATTTTTGTTTTGTCCGCTGTTATTGAGGGCGGAGAACAATATTTTTAAAAACTATAAATATTTTTCGTCAAAAGTCCTTGATGGCGATACCTTCATTGCCACAGATGGAAATATAAAATTCTCTGTCCGCATTGTGGGCATGGATGCGCCTGAGAGCGGGCAGGCTTACGGCAAACTGGCTACCAATAAATTAAAATCTCTTATCGAAAACCAGAGCATTCAAATAAAACCCGTTGGCAACGGCCGAGACCGTTATGGCAGAACATTGGGGCAGGTTTTTGTAAATGGTGAGGACATAGCGTTGAACATGATAAAAGAGGGGCTGGCTTATTATTATCGACCTAGGTGTAAGGACTATCCAGAGGACAAGGACAAATATAATTACAATCCGTTAGCGTATGTTGAAGCGGAAAATAAGGC
>JAHJDR010000119.1 GCA_018812345.1 bacterium
AAGGTATTAGATCAGTTTGACTTACTCAATCATCCTGAATGTCAAAAGTGTTGGGTCCAGCCTCTGTGTTTTGGTTGTAAAGGTGGCGATTGGCTTACTGAAAAATCACTTGATAAAAAGCCCGCAGGTTGTGCTGTCATGCGTGGCATAGTAGCCACGTTTGTTCTAAAGCTATACGATGTACTTGTAGAACTTAATAAAAGGAAAAAAAGCAGTAAATGATTAGAAACTATTTGTAAGGATTATTATGCCAAACATAATACTGACCACAGATTGTCAAAGAAAGTGTTCGTACTGTTTTGCCAAGGGCAATGAAAACAAAGACCAGAAGTTTAAGATGAAAACCTATTTAAAGGTAATTGAATTTCTGAGAAGATCAAAAACACAAGAAGTAGGCTTGTTAGGCGGCGAGCCAACACTTCATCCACAGTATACTAATTTTTTGGATATTGCCCTTGATCGTGGTCTCGCGGCGACGACTTTTACTAATGGCATGTTATCAGAGGAAAAAATTGAAAAAATACAAAATATTATTAAAAAAAGAGGACTGACTCCAGAAAAACAAAAAATATTCTTTTTAGTTAACGTCAATGAAGAAAAAGACTGGATTAAAAATGAAGGAGATATGCAGGCCAATTTTATGAAAGCCTTTGGTGGCTTTGTTGATATTTCATTTAATATTTATCACAAAGAATTTGATCTAAAATTTCTAGTTGAACTCATAAAAAAGTATAAACTTTTCCCAAAAATTCGAATTGGTTTAGCAGCGCCGCTGGGGAATAAAAATGAGTTTTTGCTGACAGATTATTACAAAGAAGTCGCCGAAAAACTTGTTGCTTTTACCGATGAGCGTATCAAGAATCGTATTGTGCTTCATTTTGATTGTGGGTTTCCTCTTTGTATGTTTGCCGACGAACAGCTTGGTAAGCTATTTAAGAGTTACATGCGTAATTTTAGATTTTATTGTGCGCCGATCATTGATATTTATCCAGACTTAGAAATTTCACATTGTTATCCTCTGTCCAATGTTCATAAGCGGAACTTATCAGAATTTAATGACATGGGCGAGGTGCACTCTTATTTTAAGAAGTTTTCTTATGGGCTTAAAGAAAAAATCAAAAGACTGTATCCAGAATGTAATGATTGTATCCATTATGGTCAGATGTGTGCAGGGGGGTGTCTGTCAACAATGTTAAAGCAAGAAGGTTTAATTTAATTAAAGCCCTCTTCTGTGTCTTTTGCAGGATCATAGGCCTCTTCAATAAACATATCAGCGCGGTATTTAGCCCATTGCCATGTTTTTTCATCAGAAGCTGAAACGATTTTATAGCAGGCAACAGCTTCTTCTCGTCTGTTTAACGCATCTAGAACCATGCCTTTATAAACGAGAATATGAGATTTTAGTGAAAAATATTCTTTGGGTTGTAAGAGCATGTCTTCGTTTCCCAGCTTTTCTAACGCGGCATTAAAATGATTGAGCGCTTGAATATAATTCTTTTCAAGATAACATACCATGCCGGCAAAATAGTTTGTGTGGGGAGTGTTAGGATGTTGGTCTTGTAGAGTATCAATGTGTTGGCGCAGGGTTATGAGTTTGGTTTCTGAAACTGAAACTGTATTTTGAAAATAAGCGTTGTCTAACTGGTTGTAGCGATAAAGCCTTAAGGCATCACCTGTTAGCAGAGCCATTTTATTTTCAGGATTGAGTATGGCCTCAGTTGGTTTTTGAGGCACTGTTATTGAAATTTCGTTATTGCCTGGTGTCAGACCAAGTTGTTGTTCTATGACGGTGTTATTGGCACACAAAATATGAACAGGAACTTGTGGGATCGGGGTTTGTGTTTGTACATTTATGTTTGCTTCAAGCGTCCAGCTTGAGTCTGAATTTTCATGGGTTTGCCATTCCAAGTTAATCATAGGAATGTTGGGAATGCTGGATGCTAATTGCTCAATAATTGAAACAGCTTCTTTGCCACCCCAACTTTCAGCTCTATCAAGAAGCTCTCTGGTTGTGAGAGGTTGTGTTTTTTCGCGTTGCATGAGATTGTTAGCAAAACCAAAAAAGTTGTCATCGCCCATAACCTTATGAAGGCTGGAAAATGTGAGCATGCCAAGAGAGTAATAGAATGTGCCGTCTTCTTCCTCGCGTCTTGTTTGTGCTAAAGGTTTTTCAAAGGTATGATCAGCCACTTGCTGAATAGCGCGGGCATAAAAAGGTTGTGTTTTTTTAGGGCCAAAGACGGCTTCCATAGCAAGTAGCGCACAGTATTCAGCCATACCTTCATCAATCCAATTATCAGACGATGCTGTATTGGTTAATTCCCACCAAAAATGAGCGAGTTCATGGGCAACAATTTTAAAAGCCTTCATAAGCTTTTCATCTGAATTAAAATTATCTTCTGTAACAACTATGAGAGGGATGCGTGAATATGACATGCCGGAGCGGGGAACGAGCACAAGATCAATGTGTGTGTTGTTGCTTGGTAGGGGGCCAAAAAGGTTTGAATAAAAATCTAAAAAACGGAGAGTCGTGTTCGGCAGTATTTGTGCAATATTTGGTTTTAAGTTTGTGTGATAAACAGTTATTGATTGGCCTGTTTCGTTTGATGCTTCTAGAGTTCTGAAGTCTTTTTTGGCAATGACATTAATATCTTCAACAGAATCGCCAGCCTCGTCTTGCCAATGATAGGTTTTTGTTTCTTTGTTTTCAGAAACGTCTAGAAGGGCTCCATTGCTCACAGCTGTGTAATCAGAAGGAAGTGTCAGCGTGAGATCGTGTGCATAAGAGTGAACCCCTTCAACTTGCGGGAACCATGTTGTATAAAAGGCAAGTTCCACATCATTTTTTCCAAGACCAAAATCTTTTTCCATTTTACCCGAATAAGTGAATTCAAGAGTGATAGCTTCAAACTCTTGTATGTCAATGTCTGTTTGCAATCGAAAAGGTTTGGCAACGGGCTGGTAAGGTAATGGGTAGCTTTCTGCATCAAGAGGTTCAACAGTACAGGGACTATTATTCAAAAAAACAGAATCAAAACTAAAACCTCGATAAAGCCAAACAATAATTTCTGTTTCAGAAAGCTGTTCTGTGGGAATGCAATAGCTGGCAGTTGCTGTGATAATCCTTTTCTTAGGAATAATGTTTGCTTGTATGTCAAAATATGGTTCCAAACAATCACAGGTTGTTTCGTGAGAAAAAATACTTGGAACCGAAAAACTTTCGAAGGCAATGAGTTCATTTGGTGCTTGTGCTAGATGAGGATTATTTTGTGTGATAGGTGTGCTATTAAAATTTGTTGTTTGAACAGTTTCACTGAAGTTGTTTGACAAGCTTGTTGCTGCTATAACCATATCTTATTGCCCTTCTTCTAGAATTAGTTACCCTTTATGCGATACTATATTATCGTCATTTTATTTCATTTGTTGCCTCTGATGTGTGTTTTTTTGAAATAAAAGAGTTATGGGTTATCGTTTTGATAAACATGTCAAAAAAGACAGTTTTTTCCTATTACCAACAAAGCAAATCATGCAAAAACAACAACAATATCAACAGGATAAAAACATTGGTTGTCGGGCTGTTTTGGCACGCTCTTTGCTTATAAGTAGCTTAAGTGGGTGGCTGTTACATACACCCGAATACATAACAGATCCATATAGGAGGATTAATATGAGTAGTAAAAAAGAAAAAAGTCGTCGAGAGTTCTTGACTACTGTGGGTGTAGTTGCAGCAGGCACCTTGGTAGGTGGGAAAGTTATGGCGCGTGATATGAGTAAAGTGATAGGTGGTAAAGCCACAAATCCTGGGATAACACACCCTCAGGTTGGTGGTCTTTCTTCAAAGCTAAAAGAGCAAGCAGCAAAAAAGTTTACATCCCCAACAGGCTTGAGCTTGACTCAAGCACAATATAAAGATGAAAATGTTGTGAAGCAGGACATTGCCATCATGGTTCAAGAGATCAAGGCAGGCATTGATGAAGGACGCTACAATTTAGACAATGTGGTTGATGGCATGCATGACATGGGTAGCGTTATGATTATTGATGTCGATCAAATACTGTCAGAAATGGAAGGTATGAAGGGCAGGTTTTCTCCAGGTTCAGACGGTGAAGGTATCTGGGGTGGACTCATTGGATGTGGTAGTAATTGTTACGGTGGTGGTGACGATGGCGATAACTCAGGTCATGCCTGTGGCTGTGGTTGTGATGGCAGCAAGGGTGATGCCTGTGGAAATGATTGTCCCAATGCACCTGATGATGAAAAGATTGTCACAAATCCATTCATTGATCATTTCATGAATAATGTAGCCACTCAATACAACTGGTTTAATCCAAGCACACAGATGCTATTTAATAACTTTGGGGTAGATATCGTACATGATATTGCCGTACAGACTCAGGGTCATTAACCCATTCATTATTATGAAATAGTTAATAAGGGTCTTGGAAATGCCAAGGCCCTTTTTTATTGCTAAAAAAGATGTTTATTTACAGATTGTTGCGATATATAATATCTAAGAGGTAACCATGGTTGATACGCAAAATCTTATCAAACAAAGATTAAAAGAATTTAAGGTGATTGTTGGCAATGACTTTTCTGTACTTTTTGATCGCCAGACCTATAAAATTAAGATTATCTCAAAAGAACCCGCAGCCAAGCTTGCTTCTCTCATTGAAGTTGTTGATCAGATTCCAGACAAGGATGCTATATGGCAAGAAATTGAAGGCATTCTCAATTATTTTACTGATATTGATGTTTCGCTTCCCCAAGATATTCAAGGGATTGAAGAGGGTAAAAAAAATGAGAGCAGTGTAGAAGCCAAATCTTTGAGAGAAGAGCTTCCTCCTCAAAAATACCTGAACAAACTAGCTATTAATGTTTCCAATACGTGTAATTTGCGGTGTACCTATTGTTATGCCAATCAAGGTGTCTATGGCAATCCTAATGAATTTCTCATGAGTGTTGCTGATATCGAATTAGCTGTAAGGCGCTTTGCTCAGAAATTTGACTACATTGAGCATATTCAATTTATGGGAGGCGAACCAAGCCTGAACCCAAAGGCTTTAGCAAAAACGGTCGAGATCTTTAAAGAATTGACTGACAAAGGAGACTTCAAAGCCATGCCTACATTTGGCATGGTGTCGAATGGGGTTAATTTTACTAAAGAATTTTGGAAGGTCATTAAAGAGCATAAGATGTCTATTACCTTTAGCCTTGATGGTCCCAAAAAAATTCATGATGCACAACGGATAGACACAGGGGGGAAAGGAAGTTTTGATCGTGTTGTGGCCACTTTTCAACAGTTCAAGGAAGAAGGGCTTTATTATGATTTTGAAGCAACATATTCTCGTGCACATTTGAACCATGGAATGACACTGAGTAACCTTTGTGAATGGTTTTTTGACAATTTTGGGTTACGCGTTTTGCATGCCCCTATTATGTTTTCTGGATCTGGTGTTGCGCAACCTTTGGCATTAAACCCTGAAGAACAGGCAAAGGCTTTGTGTGATGTAACACAGTGGGGGTTGAGAAATTTATTAAAAGATCAATATCTCATGCATGGTTTTACGAGTCGCCTTTTGCAAAACTTTCTCAACAAACGAAGAGCTGGGCGTATATGCCCTGCAGGGAGCGGTATGTTAACAGTGACCGCAAAAGGTGATGTTTGTCCCTGTTGGATGTTTGCCGATGAAGAGCCCTTTTACATGGGCAACATTAAAAAGGATGATTTTTTGGGTGTGCGCGCCGCGGCTGTTCTTCAAGCCATGGACCAATATGATTTAAAAACAGATCCAAATTGCCAAGCTTGTTGGATACAACCTCTTTGCTTTGGTTGTAAGGGAAATGATTGGCTGAGTACTAAGGCCATTAATGTTCATCCCGCCTGTGATAGTATGCGAAAGATGACTGAAGTATTCTTAAGTACGTTTTGTGATGTTCTTTTTGAGTTTGCAAAAAGAAAACAATTAATGAATAAGAAAGAATAATGTTTGGAATTAGTTTTGCAGAAATCCTCATTGTTGTTGTGATTGCTTTTTTAGTTGTAGGACCTAAGAAAATGGGGGACGTCTTATTCCAAGCAGGCAAGTTTTGGCAAAAGTTTCAAAACGAATGGGGAGATCTTAATATTTCAAATCAGCTTAATAAAATAACAAAGATCGATCTTGATGAGAAAGATGAGAAAGATGAGAAGCTGTTAAAAGATAAAAAACTGTTAAAAGATGAAAATAGTGAATAACTATTAATTGAATCCATTATTCAAAGCAATGCTGAGTGATAAGCGATAGATGCTGGCACGAAACAAAATGACTGAGAAAAATAACAAAGATGGAACCTTTTTATATCATTTACAAGAAATGAGAAAGTGTTTGATAAAATCACTTTTGGCCTTACTCATTGGCTTTGGATCAACCGCCTATTTTTCAAAAGAGATTTATGCTTATTTAGCCAGCCCTTTAGCCTCTGTTTTACCTGAGGGCTCTTATTTTATTGCTGTTCACCCCTTTGAAGGTTGGGTTACCTATTTAAAGACAGCGTTAATAGCAGGCTTTTTTATAGCATTACCGTATATTTTTTGGCAGGTGTGGATGTTTGTAGCACCAGGACTTTATAAGAACGAAAAACGGTGGGTATTGGTTTTTGTTATACTTACCTCAGTTCTTTTTATGGTAGGTGCTTTTTTTGGTTATTTTTATGTTTTTCCCTATGCGTTTGAGTTTTTTACAAGTGTCTTACAAGATACATCTATTGTTTTCTTGCCACAAATGAACAGCTATCTTGGCTTTTCTTTTAAACTTTTACTCGCATTTGGTGTGATTTTTGAGTTGCCGTTAATTGTTTTTGTGGTGGCGATGACAGGGCTTGTTTCTTTAAAGAAACTTTTTGCTTTTCAAAAATACATGATCGTTGTGTCGTTTATTATTGCGGCACTACTGACCCCCCCTGATGTGATTACACAAATCATTATGGGAATTCCCATGATTTTACTTTATGAGCTGGGCCTTTTTTGTGCCTGGCTATTTAAGCGTAATAAAAAAGACTGATAATTGGAGGTATTTATGGCCATGCCAGGACCAATGGAAATTGGAGTTATTATATTAATATTAGCGGTTATTTTTGGGGCAAACCGGCTGCCAAAACTTGGAGAAGGGCTTGGCAAGGGAATAAAAAACTTTAAAAAAGGTCTTTCTGGTAAAGATGAAGAAGCAAAGACAATTGAAGAAAAAACAGATGAAAGCCCTAAAACTTAGACACGCGTCTATTACTGCCCCATAAACCAAAAAAGCCCATAACTTTTTCTCTTCTTAACCCTTTGATATCAATACAACAACGTGTTGCAGCCCGGTCCTGGCCTGGACCTGGTTACACAAAAGTGATAGCCAGTTTAGACTGTCGTTGGTCGCTAGTTGCTAATGTCTAGCCCATAGGCCTCACAAAGGAGTTAAAATGTTTAACACAAAAGAAGGCAGCACTGGCCGTCTTATTCAACTTTGCATTGCCTATTTCTTTTTCTATGTCATTACAGGGCTCACTGTAAAATATTTCTTGGGTTCTGCTAATAAAGGTTTGCCAGGTATGCATGGGTTTGAGTTTTTAGCGTATTCAACTCTGGGTAGCGTTATCCTGATCGCCCCTTTTACGATCATCATGAAGTGGTATCGTTTGCAGTCAGCACGACTTGTATCTATAGGGAGCCTCAAGATTCCAATTGAACTTTTTTATATTATCCCTTCAGGCTTGTGCACAGGCATTATCATTCCCACAACAACCATAATGTATTCTCTTCCTATTTCCGTTATGGTGGCCATGATTATTATGCGAGGAGCTGTCATTATTATTAGCCGTTGTGTGGATGCTATTCAGATTAAACAAGGAATATTAAAAAAGAGCGTTTACTGGGAAGAAAATATTGCCGTTATTTTTGCTGTGTGTGCGATTGGTATTCATATGGTGTGGGCGATTAATGGTGGCGGTTTTGATTTTATTCACTCTGTTGTGGCTATGGGCACGCTTCTTGCCTATGTTGGGTCTTATGCCTTGCGTATTTATATAATGAATTATTTTAAAAACACTGCAGGAAAAGGAGTGAAGCGTGATAACAAAGCCTTCTTTTCCTGGGAACAATATTCTGCACTTATTACTTTGGGGCTTGTGACTCTCATTGTTTTCAAATCGCCAGAGTGGTTTGGTTGGAGAGCCTCCCAAATAATCGATTTTAATCATGCCATAACCATGCCCCATACAATGTGGGGCTGGGCCATTCTCGCTGGTACGGCCTTTGGTTTTTGCTCTTTCTTTTCTGTATTTATTTTCATGTTTAAAGGCAGAACAGCAACTTTTGCCGGGCTTGTAAATCGACTCACATCTCTTGTAGCGGGCACAACAGCCACACTTTTGTTTTGGCTCGCTTTTAGTGGAAAATTTCCCAAAATGCAGGATTGGCTATCTTTAGGATTTATAATTGTGGCAATTGTCTTCTTAACCCGCGCCGAAAAGAAGCGCGCCCGCGAATTAGAAATCACAAAAGAACTTGATGATGATGTAGCAAACGGAAACGCAGAGACGAAAAAAGAACAAGCAGCCTAACGCACGTTGTACGCACGACCCCGCAAACGGGTTAGGCAACAGACGCTAGACGCTAGACGATGGACGAATAATCCTGCTTCGCTTTAAGCTTCGCAGGATAAGCGCGTTGCGCTTAAAAATCCGCATACCCAGGTACACGTGGAAAAGGAATGGCTTCTCTAATATTGCCCACACCAGACATGAACTGAATGATACGTTCAAAACCGAGACCAAAGCCTGCATGTGGCACTGAGCCATAACGGCGCAGATCAGTATACCACCAATAATCTTTTTCATTGAGATTACATTCAATAAATCTCTTTTGGAGTACATCCAACCGGTGTTCGCGTTGTGCGCCACCAATGATTTCCCCCACTTTAGGTACAAGGACATCTAAGCCACGAACAGTTTTGTCGTCATCATTGAGGTACATGTAAAAAGCTTTAATGGTTTTTGGATAGTCTGTCACCATGACAGGTTTTTTAAAGTGTAGTTCTGTTAAAAACCGTTCGTGTTCACTTTGAAGATCACAGCCCCACGTTACGGGAAATTCAAACTTTTGCCCGCTTTTCACAAGAATATCCACGGCATCTGTATAGGAAATGCGCTCAAAAGGCGCTTCAATAATGTGTGCCATGGTTTCTAGAATTGTGTTATCAATGCGGGAATTAAAAAATTCAAAATCGTCCGGACAATCTTTTAAGCAGGATTTAAATACATATTTAAGAAATTCCTCAGCGAGGTCCATGTCACCATTGATGTCACAAAAGGCCATTTCAGGTTCTACCATCCAAAATTCTGCAAGATGACGACTTGTGTTCGAGTTCTCAGCACGAAACGTTGGGCCAAAAGTATATACGTTTGATAGGGCCATAGCGGCTATTTCTGCTTCCAGTTGTCCTGACACTGTTAGATAAGCTTCACGTCCAAAAAAATCTTTGGTGTAATCAACCTTGCCTTCTTTAGTAAGTGGTGGATTTTTAGCGTCAAGGCAGCTCACGCGGAACATTTCCCCAGCTCCCTCACAATCAGAGGCTGTGATGATAGGGGTGTGTAAGTAGAAAAAGCCTTTTTCTTGAAAAAAACCATGAATGGCTTTTGATGCCGCATTGCGCACGCGAAAAATAGCGCCAATAGTGTTTGTGCGGGGTCGTAAATGGGCAATAGTACGCAAAAACTCAAAACTGTGGCGCTTCTTTTGTAAGGGGTAGTCAGCAGGAGCTTGGCCAACGACTTCAATTTCTGCGGCTTGGATTTCTATGCTTTGCCCTTTGCCAGGAGACTCGACAACGGTTCCTTTCACAGAAACAGCACTGCCTGTGAGAAGCTTGGTGACTTCCTGTTCATAGTTTTCTAATTTAGCATCGGCTATAACTTGCAAACCGGAAAAACAGCTGCCATCATTAACTTCAAGAAAAGAAAGTCCTTTTGAGTGTCTGGCCGTTCTGAGCCAGCCTTTTATGAGGACTGATTTTTCAAGTGGCTTTTCAGTAAATATGTTCTTAATGGATTGATGTTCCATAGTGTCTCCCTATCATAAATAAAAAAGCTATATGCGATAAACACCAATGATGATCAATGTTTTTATGGCGTTACATCGTTGTTGCTTCTTTTTGTTGTTAGTGTTTATAGAGAAAACCTTATGAAGAAAGAAGATTATTTGCTGATTGCCACAGATTTAGAGGCGCAGATTTCTATCCGTTTTTTGTCTTTACAAAATGGCATGAAAGAAGCTTTTGCCTTGCATCACCCGCATGAAAAAGTCTCTGATGCGTTTGCAAAATTTCTTTTGGCGAGTATTTTGTTGGGCAGTTTTAATAAAAACCAAGAGGCCTCTCTTATGAAATTGAGGTATGCTCATAGAGGTTTTGGTTATAATTGTGAGGTGTCACCGAGAGGCCCTTATCGCGCAGCCATTGTTGGCGAATACAAAACAGGAATAAAACTTGAGGGAGGTAAATTTGATGTTGTCCGTATTGAAAAAGAACAAGCACCCTATCACTCGGTAACCCCTGTTCTTTCAGACGATGTTAATGACATTTTTAAGGAATATTTAGCAGCGAGCGAACAAACGCAGTCGCATTTATTTCTTCATGCTGACCCAGATCTTTTTAAGAAAAACTTTGGTATGTGGATTCAGAAATTGCCAAACACAGCTGAAGAGACATGGCTAACAATGACCGAAAGGTTTCAAGAGAGGGCATGTTTTGGTAGTAGTTTTAAAAACACGTCTGACCCTGATAAAATCATTCAAAACTTATTTCCCGATAAAATCAGAATTCTTTCTGTTACAAAACCAAAGCCTTTTTGTTCTTGTTCAAAAGAGCGCATAATAGAAGCCCTTAAGCTTCTTCCAGAAGCTGACTTAGCTGAAATATTTATTGAAGGCAACGGCGTGAAAACGCGTTGTGATTATTGTTGCACAACATGGGAAGTTTTGGATGAAGAAATAAAAAAACTGATGAAACCGAAGGAGACTCTTCACTAAACATGCCACAAAGACAGTTTATTATTCTGTCTTTGTAGGGCAATGGTGCCTACATAGTCCTCGATTGTTAGGTCATACAAGGCCCAGCTTTGAATGTTTTCGTTAGCCATCTCCACGTTGAAAAGTTTGTCTTTTGGAAAAAGTGAAAAA
The DNA here is from genome assembly GCA_018812345.1 of bacterium. Taxonomy (GTDB): domain Bacteria; phylum UBA10199; class UBA10199; order UBA10199; family JADGCS01; genus JAHJDR01. The sequence goes on from JAHJDR010000119.1 coordinate 11,201, forward strand.
TTAACAGCATATTTATTTGCATGAGTTGCCATTTTATGTCCCTGCGCTTTGATGAGGGCTTCTTTTTTTGTCCAGCCACGTAAGAAGGCTTCTTTTTTGTGTTTTTCGGGTACGGCATTATAGCTTCTTTTTTCTTGTTCCGACCCATATTTAGTAAGAATTTTTTGTGCGTGAGAAATCAACCTGATCTTTTCAAGGTCAATGCCAAGCGGAGTCTTTAGACAAAAAGCGAGAATTGATTTGTCATGTGAATGAGCTAAATTAAATTGAATGCTGGAATTATGGCACGAGCCTAAGAACGGTTTTCCATTTTTTTCTATTTCTAAAGAGATCTGTTGTTCAGGAGCGCCTAAATATTGAGAGAGAATCTTTCTGAGAAAGGCTTTTGTGATGATAAAAGTGTTCTTTTGTTTTGTATGAGAAATATTTTGAGCGCGATTTTGTTCCGTAGAACTTAATAAATGAAAAAGTTCTTTGATTTGGTCTTGAAACAAAGAGGTGTTTACATAGTATACGTGGATGTCATTGCCATTTAACACAGGCGTTGATGGCGCTGTCTGCCAGGAAAGAGGAGTGACCATATTAACTGTTTAGCACTAAGAGTTTTTAACAATCAATATATTAACGAATAACGATTGCCTATAAAGCTATTTTCTCAAAAAACAATCGCGTAATTTCTTTTGTAGTCGTGTTGTTTTTTTCATTGGTGAGAGTGAAAACATTTGGGGCCCTTTATGTGTTAGTTCGATTGTTGTTTCAGATATCTGTCCACGACGACTGTAGAGAACCGTTAACTTTTTCTTTTTGAGATAATAATCGATGTCTTTTGGATTTGTGATAGCTTGACGGTCGATGGCTATGATTTCATCGCCCGCCTGAATGTCTGAAACAAAAGCAGGGCTGTCTTCAGTAATGTTTTGAATGTAAATGCGATTGTCTTTTTCTGTGAGGATAACACCTAAAAAACCCTGTGACGTGTCTTTTTTTGTGTTGAGCACAATTCCCATTTTTCGAAATTCATTTTTCCAGTTCATGTTGTACGTGCCATCAATGTGTTTTTTTATGAAATTCTTTAAAGGGATTCTCGTTTCTTTTTCAGCTATTTTTATGAAATCCTGACGCGACAATTGTTTTTCAGGATTCTTTTTATAGTTTTTGTATAAGGCCAGCATGACATCATCGAGCGTTTTTTTGCCTTGTGTTTGTTCGATGATCAAGAAGTCTAAGGCCATCATGATCAAACTTCCTTTTAAATAATAGTTAGTAGCCGTGTTGAGGGTGTTTTCTGTGGGGCGATAATGCTTAATCCAGGTATCAAAACTTGCTTCAGATAAGGAATGTGTTTTTGTTGCCTTATAGCTTTCTAGTTTGGTGATAGAATTAGAGAGAACCTTTAAATATTCTGTTGTGCTATAGAGGCCTGCTCTGAACAGCGCATGATCATCGTAGTAACTTGTTGTTCCCTCAACAAACCACAAATCCTTTGTATAGATTTCTTGTGTGTAGTCATAAGGGCCAAGGCCTATTGGTCTAAAGCGTTTGATATTCCACAAATGGAAGTGTTCATGTGAGAGCAGGCTTAGGAAGTTCTTGTATTTCTTTTTTTGAGCAAGTGCTGTGCCATCAAAAATGTTAACAGAACTATTGGCATGTTCTAGACCACCACCGAGTATTTGACGACTAAAGATGACAATGAAAAGATATAGAGAACAGGGGTTGTCTTTGAAAAGCGTGTTTTGTTTGCTAACAATTTTTTTTGTATCTGAAACAATTTTATCTAAGTCGTTGTGACAAGTCCCCCAAAAAGCCATTTTATATTGCGTATTATTTGTTTTAAAGTTTTTTGTAATAAGTTCTCTTGCGGCGATAGCAGGCGTGTCATAAAGTTCATCAAAATCTTTAAAATAGTAAAGACCCTTTTTGGTTTTTTTTGAAAGGGCAACTTTCCATTTGGGAGAAACAACAATATTAAGTGATGCTTTTAAATTAGTTTGTTTGCTAACATGAAAAAGCGCTGCGCAGGGATTTAAATAAAAAAATTCATGATCAGCATAAAGCCCCCTAACATTTAAGACATTAGCATAGACTTTATAGGTGAGTTTTACAGATCGTGTTTTGATGCCCGTGAACGTCCATTGATGCTTATTTGTTTTTTCAAAGGGAATACCCTTTCCTTTTAAATCAACTAGCTTTATGGCCTCAACCTGGCTTTGGTATTCTCTAATAAGGTAGCTACCAGGAGACCATGTTGGAAAATCCAAAACTAGTTTACTTTCTGTGAGATTTTGAAAAACATAAGTTATTAAGAGATATTTTTGTGCCGATTTTCTGCCATCGAGGGTAATGTCAATTTTCATATGAGGGCCTTTTTTGAAAAAGGGTTGAATATTAGCAGTTTAGGATAACATCTCGCAAATGGCAACCCTTGATCAAGGATTTTATTATTGTTGCTAATGTAGGGGGCTTGAGATATTTTGTCGAGCAAATGGCATGAAACAAGTACGTGAAATTAATCTCAGTGGTCTGGTGGGAGTGACTCATAATTATTGTGGTTTAACCGTCGGGCATACAAAAAACATTTCTTTTGATGGAAATGCAACCAATCCTAAAAAAGCCGCACAAGAAGCTCTTGAGCGGATTAAAACATTACACGACAAAGGCGTTCTTCAAATTATAATGCCTCCCCATGATAGGCCCTCTTTGTCTTTATTAAAAAGACTTGGTTTTTCAGGAACAAATGAAGAAATCATAGAAAAAGCTTTTCAACAGGACCCTAAGGTCTATGCGGGAGCTTGTTCTGCAGCATCCATGTGGATGAGCAGCGCTCTTACGGCAACGCCTTCTCTCGATGCTACTGATGGGCGTGTACATTTTACGCCGGCTAATTTGGCCAATAAGTTTCATCGTTCTTTTGAGCAAAGGACAAATTATCGCATTCTTAAAACTATTTTTTCTGATGAAAATTTTTTTTCTGTTCACCAGGCCCTGCCAGCAATGAATGCCTTTATTGATGAAGGTGCCTCAAATATTATGCGTTTTTGTCCTGCTATAGAGCAACGAGGGTTAGGGGTTTTTGTTTATCGACAAAATGCCCTCAAACCTACAGATCCTAAACCACGGTATTATCCTACGGGACAGACAAGCCAAGCCTCACGAGCGATTTCTCGACTGCATAATACGCATGAAGACTATATATTATTTGTACAACAAAACCCCATTGCTGTTGACGCAGGGGTTTATCACAATGATGTGATTACGGCAGCACACAGAAATGTTCTACTCTATCATGACCAGGCTTTCTTAGATACGCATAAAGTCATTCATGAAATTGAAGAAAGGTACAAACAACTATATAATCAAGAGCTTTGCCTGATAAATGTCGGTGTTCACGAGGTTACATTGGCAGAGGCTGTTCACACGTGTTTGTTTAATTCACAAATCATAGATGTTAATGAAGCAGAGATGTCTATTATAGCGCCTTCTCTTTGTCAGCAGAACAAGGTCATCAAAAAAGCCATTGAAAAGTTTGTCTCTGATTCACGCAATCCTATTACGAGCGTTTCTTATGTGTCTTTGCGTGAAGTCATAAAAAATGGTGGCGGTCCCGCGAGCATGCGCTTATCTGTTGTGTTGACTCAAGAAGAATGGCAGCATGTTTTGCCTTCTGTTGTTTTTACGGATGAGATGTATCAAAAATTGAAAGTGTGGATTTCTAAACATTATAGAGAAACATTAGTGCCGAATGATTTAGCTGACCCACAATTGATGAATGAAAGTCATTCCTCACTCGATGAGCTTACTCAAATATTAAAACTGGGTTCATTATATAGTTTTCAACGTAACGCAT
>JAHJDR010000016.1 GCA_018812345.1 bacterium
ACTTCTTTAGCAAATCACTTTGAACGAGGCTTCTTGGAAGACTATTTTAGGCCAGATACTAATTCTCATTTTAAGAAAGTTCCTACTATTTGAATAAATCTGATAAAAATGACCACACCAAGACCCTATAAGGATGATATCGTCCAATAATCCATACTCTTGAAGAAGGTTGAGAACTTCTTTAGCTTTTTTACCGAGCATGTCTGATCGCCTTTTCTAAAAAGTCTTTTTGTGTTTCCGCTTGTTTACACAGTCTTGCTAACTTCTTTTTTCTTGCAGTTTGATCTTTATATTCTTTTATTTCATCTAATTTAAGTTTGCCAAGATACTGCTGTTGAACTCTTCCATCTATGCTTTGGGTTATATATCCATAAGTATTTTTACCAATTTTCCTAGTAAAGAACGAACCTATAAACAGTTCCTTTAGCTCTTTTCTATACCGTTGAATAAGTTTTGAGGCCTGCTTCAACTCTTCCTTTAATGCATATACGATAGCATCCATAAATATTACACTAATTTTGTTTTTATTTATATTTTTAGTGTAATATACCTGATCATTAAAAACAACTTGTTTTTACACTAATTTACTACATTGTTTCATTTTTAGTGTAAGCTCTAAACTCGAACTCCCATTTATACCATACAATCTAATGTTCTGAGCCTATTGTATGGTAACAAACAGGATCAAGTCCCATTTATTAATGAGTGATTTGAAAAAGAATGTTTCTGTTTGTGAGAAGAGAGGAAAAGTAGATTATTTAATTAGCCACAACTCGTTTTCCAAGTGGGGCACGTCAAGATGGTTACTCATTCTTGAAAAACATACGCAAAACTAATCAATCTTTGCCTTTCTACCTAGTATCTGGATACAGCCGTGAAGAAGAAGAACCCAAAGCCCTCAATATGGGAGCCAATGGTTATCTCCAACAACCCATTGATCCTGATGAATTAAAGAAATTAATATAAATTTATCGTTTTTTTGAGAAATGCAATGTGATTTATATTGGATTTTTTTTCCTATCTATCCCTATGTTATCCCTTCAGATCTTTTGCGCCAACCACTTTCGCCGAATATTCGCCGCTTATTCACCGAATTCAAAGCTTGTGCTGTTTTGTTTAAAGTAAATCCTTGTTTTTGCTGTTTTTTTTACCACTTAATCGCAACACAGTCAAAATATTGCCTGGATAATTATTGCCAAGATTGTTTTGGTGAGGCAAAAGTAATGATTCTCCTAGCCAAACAAGCCGGCTGTAAGCACGCTGTCCTTCAATCAACACCTATGGCCAAAAATTTGTATGAGCGGAGGCGTTTGCTAACAACAAACAATCTGAGGAATGAGTTCTTTAAAGAAATCCACTGACCATAAAGACAGCTCTTGAGAGTCTTTGATAAAGGGGGCTACATCTTGTTTGGCTTGTTTGAAATCAATGGCCGCAAACCTTTTATTAAGAGCTTCTCCCAAATCTTTTTTTGTTAAGAAAACACCTGGCTCTAAATGGCCTGTTTGCTGCATGCGCAAAGAAAGTCCTTTCAGATTAATTAGGTGTTTATGGGCAACATGCCAAACAAAATCGTAAAAATCTCTACCCTTGATTCTTGTTTTCCATGAACGACATAAAACAGCATGCACTTTTCCTGCAAATAGATCAGGAACAGAAACAAGTCTGACTTGAAATGGAATGGGAATAAGAAGAGTTTTTACTTCCGTATCAAGCTTGTAGGGAGGGTTATGATCCAACTCAAACTTAATTTTAAGATGATGTGTTTTGGGCAAAAGGTCGGTTACATCTTGGCCAACATCAATAGCAATAAAGTTCTTTATAGTGTTTGCCTTAATAAAAGCAGATTCTATGGTGGAGTCTTGAGATTTCTGTTTGATGCGAACATGAGATTCCAAACCAACACTGGCTAATTCCTTTTCTATCGCAGTACAATGAGGTTCAAGTGAAAAGCCTTCATCTGACTTCAGTAATGAAAAGTCTAAATCCTCTGAAAATCGATTAAGACCATAAAAAATACGCAGCGCTGTTCCACCATAAAGTGCGGCATGTTCATAAAACTTATTTCGCCACAAACCCAGAAGCGCTAAATGCTGAATAGTTTCTTTGAGACTATTTGTATAATCTTCTATTGTTTTGGGAGCATAAGGTTCTATAAGTTGTTTTAAAATAGGATGCATATAACACCTCACAGTACTTTTTTAGTGTAGTGATAAAATCGATTGAGAACATTTTTTTTATAAATAGCTGTTATTGAATAAAGAAGTTCTTTATTCAAAGTCATAAAAATATCTTCATCAATCCTTAAATCCTGAAAAAGGTAATTGTGAAAATCCTGCTGCGTCGACAAACTCTTTTGCCGATAAATCATATCACATAATGCTTTTTCTTTTGTGGCCAGAAAAAAAGAGCCGTCATCAGTATTCTTCAAAATGATGCCAACAGAATATATTTTTTCTGGCATATAGGCGTAGGAAAAATTTCCCACTTCTGTTTCAAAATACTTATTTCTCTTTGTTGTGATGCTGGTAACACACTCGACTCTTTCGGGGGTCATGCCATAGTAGGATAAAGCATATTCTAAAGAAATATAGGATGGTCCATAGATGAGGTTAGCTAATACAGACCTTGAATACGATTTATTATATAACTGCCCGGGAAGATATAACCCCTTTTTTATCCTCACAATATCACCCTTAGCAATCAGTTGTGTAATTTTTGAACGAGGAGATGCATAATTTTTTAACCGTTCCATCAACCAGGAATAATCTAGATAAGGGGGCGCGCTAACAAGATATTCTTCCATAATA
>JAHJDR010000120.1 GCA_018812345.1 bacterium
CCTCATGATCTTGTGGGTATGCACTGGTTGCTTGCCATCATGGCAGGACCCACTATGATTTTTGGTGTGATTGGGGCCATGTCAAAAGGAAGTATTCGTAGTATTTTATCATACCACATTATTTCTCAGGTAGGATTTATGCTTTTGGCCTGTGGTTTTTTCACGCCCTTTGGTGTGGCTGCGAGTATTTTTTATGTGGTGCACCACATTATAGTCAAATCATCCTTATTTCTCATTGGTGGGATTGGTGCTGAAATCAATGGCAGTGATGAATTGAATAAGATGGGGCATCTCTGGCGTGTGGCACCGATTGTTGGGATTGTGTTTTTGATCCAAGCCTTATCTTTAGCGGGCCTACCCCCCTTAAGTGGTTTTTGGGGTAAATACATGATTGTGTTAACCGGTATTAAAATGGCAAATCCAGTGGCTTATATCTTGGTTGCGTGTTCTATTTTGGCTGGGGTATGGACATTGGTGAGCATGTTAAAGATTTGGCTATCAAGTTTTTGGAAAAATCCTGAAGACGTACCAGCGCATGTTGCTAATAAACGTTGGAAGCGAATGACAGCTGTTGTTGTGGGAATGGTTATGGTTTCACTTTCAATTGGATTAGGCGCCAACTTTTACATGGGAGTAGCAGAAAAAGCAGCTCAAATGGCCCTCGATCAGGAAGGTTATATTGAGAAGGTGCTTGGAGAACGTACAGCGTACAACGTACAGCGTACAGTGTTAACACAAAACACGCTAGACGATGGACGCTAGACGCTAGACGAAAAAAAATGAACTTATTCGTACTAAACATATTCATCGCAGCTGTTTGGTTATTGTTAGCTGATAAACCGGATGCGCCAACATTTGTCATTGGCTTTATCATTGGGTTTGTCATGATTTGGATTTTTAAATCTGTGTTTCAGAATGTGCACTATTTGAAGAAACGCTTTTTTAAAGATCCTGATTATGTAAAAAAGACAGTACGTTTTTTATACTATGTTATTTACTTTCTGAAAGAATTTATTGTTGCTAATGTGAAGATTGCCTGGGCTGTTCTTACAATGCCAAATAGAAAAATTGATCCCAATATTATAACACTCGATGTAACAGATCTGACTACTTTTGAAATCATCATGTTATCTCAATGCATCACACTCACACCAGGGACAACAACCGTGATGGTTTCTGATGACCAGAACACTCTCTATGTTCATGCCTTTGATGCAAAAGACCCTGATAAAGCACGGCAAGAAATTGAAAATGGACTGAAAAAGGAAATACTTAGATTTACACGCTGATCTAGTCATCTTTCGCTAGACGATAGACGCTAGACGCTAGACGTACAATGGAAATTGCAATTATCATTACACAAATAATCCTCTACATCGCTTGCGTTCTTGCTGGGATTCGGCTCATTAAAGGACCTCGTCTTATGGACCGGGTTATGAGTTTGGATGGGATTGCGATTGCTCTTATTGCTCTCCTAGCGATTGAGTCTATTAAAACACAGTCACCATTTTTTATTGATATCATTCTTGTGTTTTCGCTTTTTAATTTTATTGGGACTGTGGCCTATGTCTATTATCTTTCTCGCAAATACTCTGTGATTGAAACAGCCGAGGATTCTGAAGTGAGTTTGAAAGAAGGGGCGTTATCTGCTGGCATAGGCCAGGATGCGAGTAGACGGTTGATTAAGGGGGAGGACTTGGAGCCCTAGCAAAAATGCGATGCATTTTTGCATTGAAAAGTGAAAAATACATAATTGTAAATTGAAAAAGGTTTAGATGCTACTAGGTATATTAACAATTGGTCTTTTGATCACAGGGGCGTTACTTGGAGCCCTAGCAAAAATGCTGTGCATTTTTGCATTGAAAAGTGAAAAACATTAAATTGAAAAATGAAAAAGGTTTAGATGTTACTAGATATATTAACAATTAGTCTTTTGATTACTGGTGCTTTAATTATCCTGATCTCTGCGATTGGGATGTTGCGGTTACCTGATTTGTTTTGTCGCTTGCATGCCTTGGCGAAGTCAATGCCATTGGGTATTAACCTCATTCTCATCGCCACATGGATTTCACTGGGGCATGATATGGTAGGGTTTAAAACTTTTTTAGCGATTGTATTTCAAGCAGTGAGTTTACCTGTAGCGGGCCATCTCATGGCACTCATAGCCTTTCAAAAAAACCTACCACGGTGGAAACATCGGCCGGTGGATCGGTATGATGAAAAATAGTTCCGAGGAACCGGAGTGCCAGGGTTCCAAAGTCAAAAAATGCTACTCTGGCACGTCGGCACTTCGGTACTAATTACGCATCCATATCTTCCCACTTCCTTTTCTTGTGATAGTGACATTTATCAGTTTTTTTAAGACTGTAACATACTGAATTATAAAGAAAAACTAATTCAGAAAATATTGGTAATTGCACACTATTTATCGTAATCACCTGATTTCAAAGGTGAAGTGTTAATTTCAAAAGGAGAGTTAAGTATGGCAGAAGCAAGCACTGAGAGATTAGGTTTTAAAGATCAAATTCTAAGTTTAGACAAGAGATTTTGGATTGTAAACATTTTAGAAATGTTTGAACGTTTCTCCTACTTTAGTTTACGTGCTGTTGTGGCTATATATATGGTGTTAGCAACTGAGCTTGGTGGTCCACAGTTTAGTCATGCAGAAAAAGGTACTATCTTTTTTTGGTGGGCAGGCGTGCAATGCATTGTTCCTATTTTCTCGGGTGGCTATGCGGATAGATATGGGTACAAGAAGACAATTGCTTTTTCTACGACTCTCAACATCATTGGTTATATAATGATGGCTCACTTAACAAGCTTTGGAGGCTTTCTAAGTGCGTGTTTAGTCCTTGCTCTCGGAACAGCGTTCTTCAAACCCGCTCTCCAAGGGACTTTAGCGGCAACCTTGAAAAAGAATAATGCCTCAATGGGTTGGGGTGTTTTTTATCAGCTCGTTAATGTCGGTGGGTTTATCGGGCCAATCATTGCAGGTGTTTTAAGACTCATGGATTGGCAATATGTATTCTATTGTTGTGCGCTTATTATTTCAATGAACTACATCTGGCTTTTCTTTTTTGATGATCCATCAAAGGATTTTGAAGTGTCGGAAAAAATGAAGCATCCTATGGGTGTTTTTGTTAACACACTCAAAGGTTTTTTTAGACCGCGTGTGTTTATATTTTGTTTAGTGTTCTCTGGTTTTTGGCTCATGGCGTATCAAGTTTTTGATATATTACCAAACGTAATCGATGACTGGGTAGATTCTTCTGGTGTCATTAAAATGCTAGGAACGGCTTTTTCAAATCCCTATATTCCTACGTTACTGGCCATTGTTGTAGCAGGACTTTTTGGTGTTATCTGCTCAGGTACAGTATTTTTGAGCCTTAGACCTGATTATCAAAAAATAGAAGACAATTCTAAAGCAACTTATGTATTTATTGGTTTTGTGTTTTGGGCTGTGTTCTTTTTTGTATTGAAGATATTTTTAGCAGGCGTTCTGCTTTATGCTGGCTCTGCTTTATTGGCAATTATATCGGCTGTATTGAGTTGGCACTTTAAAATTTCTGCAAAAAGACTCATCATTACAACTTTTACAATTTCAGCCATTTCCATATTCTTTATTTTAAAAGATTTCTTTATAACCAGTGCTCCCAGTTTGGTGCAGCTTGCTAAAGATGGAAAACAAGTAAATCCTGAGTGGATGATTAACTTGAATCCAGCTCTCATTGTTTGTACCATGGTATTTTTTGCTTACTTGGCATCTTTTGTGAGGCCTCTAACATCCATTATTATTGGTATGCTTGTAGCAACCATTGGTGCTTTTCTAGCTGGTACAGCTGTACTTGGTTGGATTTGTATTGCTGGTATATTTGTATTTTCTGTAGGTGAAATGCTTTCATCGCCAAAAAAATCAGAATACTTGGCAAGTCTTGCTCCTAAAGGTCAATCAGGTTTGTACATGGGATATGTAAACTTTACCGTTGCCATTGGTTGGATGGCAGGTTCTCTTTTTGCGGGTAATTATTATGAACACCATGGTGATAAAGTCAATCTCGCTAAACAGCATCTCATAAATGTGGTTGGTATGGGTAAAGAAGCTGTTGCAGCACTCAACAAAACTGATGTTATGCCAACACTGGCAACAAAATTGAATATGAGCGTTTTAGAGGCACAACATCTTTTATTTGATACTTATCATCCGGAAAAACTGTGGTACTACATCAGTGCCATTGGCTTAAGCTCACTGTTTGGTATGCTCATCTATGACCGTGCTATCAGATGGTACGACAAGAAGCATGGAAATGTGTAGCCCTTTCGACAAGCTCAGGGTCTAGCGACGTCTAGTGGATTGGGAATCGTCTAGCGTCTAGCGTGCTATCTATCTCCCTCCCCCTTACGGGGACTCCCTCCTTATCCCGCAAACGGGACCCCGGCAAGCGGGGCAAAGGAGGGAGAGGCTACAGTTACCCTCGACCCGTCGAACCTTCGATTCATCGAACCTTCTCAAATTGATAAATATACTTATATATTGTCATTCTTACATAAAGCACCGATATATCGCATAATTATCACATCCTAACTCATTGATTTACTTATCTTAATATTTGTTAACAAGAGGCGGCATTTGGCTCAGATATTGCATTATTTCATAGAGATACATGCAAAACATTAACTACATTCCTCCCTCAGATCCTATGTTTAGTGCTCTTGGTCCTGTGGAAACCTGGGATGATGATGCGCGAACTTTTTATGCCCAGAGCCAACCTAATGCTGAAGCCAAGGCAAAAGCACAAGACATTGTAACGATCGATACTGATAGTGCACTCCCTGTTGATGAACAAATTCACCAAAATTTATTTAAACTATGGCGTGAAGAACATTTAACTTTGATTCCCATTCCCAGTGCGCGCCTGGGTGGTTCAGCACAAGTTGCGGGTAATCTTGAAGATCATACAAGTCAACTACGGGGAAGTTCAGCAACGGCAAGGGCTCCTGAACCAATGTCTCCTGATGTTGATTTAAGTCTTAAGGCGGCTTTTTCACGGGTAAAACAATTTCAACTCGATCTCTACTTAGCGCAAATCCAAAACATTGATGCCATGCTTTCGCCATCTGATCCACAAGCATCGTATGATAATCTTACGGTTCATCTCTTAAGTGCCTTTTTGCGCGATGTTTGTTTGGATACGGGTTTAGTAGACCTACCGCATCTTACAGCTGCTATTCAGGAATTTGGAAATTGTCAGGAAAACACAGCAAAAGCACTAGCTCAAGGAATAAAGACAGATTTTTGGGAGATGTTGGGAGAACTCAATGTATCGAGTGAAGACATCGAACAAATGCGCCGCGATTACCACTCAGAACATGTGTATCGTGAATCACAAGAGCACGATGCCTTATGGATTGATACGGTGACCAAAGAATTTATTGGGCGGTTGTATTACATAGATCAGGAAGCGTTTACTACGAGTATGAATGCAGCCAGTGATGTCCATGGTGTGGAAAGAATTCGTGATGTGTTTGAAGCACAACGAACATGTTTAAAATCTCTAGCATCTTTGGTGCGTCAGCAAAATAATCCTGCTCAAATAGCAGAACTCATCTATTGCTATGAAGATCAAGGAACATGGGAATATGTGTTTGATGAAGTCATTGGAATGGATGCGGGTATCATGTATCAAATTAGTCAGACCCCTGACAAAAGACCTCCAGGAGCTACTCATGAAGAGTGGGTGTTGGCGAGACAGATACAGCGGTATCATGAAAATCCTGATCTAGGTGATGCTTCCCTAGGGCAACAGATTTGGAGTGTGATAAAATACTATCCACCTCTTATGCTTGTTGATTGGACTGTAGCTGATACCGAGCAGGGTCCTTTGGCGCATGCGTGGGGAAGTATTCGGGATGATTTTGATCGTTTACGTGCTGATGGGTCGCAACATCTTGTTCAAGAAATTCATGATACAAAGATAGAAGAAAAACCATTAGAACCGGAAACTGTTTATGAACCAGCACTACCCACAGCAACACCGGGAGTGATGACAACAGCGTCAGCAGAATTTAAATCACTCTTTCCACTAGGGAATCCTGTGACCGATCCTTTGGAGCAGTTATCTATTGTACGTGATACCATGGCACCTGGATTTGAAGCCTCAAAACTGCTTTTGCATAATATGGCACTCACAGGAACTTTTGGTAAAGGAGCACAAATTCCTAATTTTGTAGTTCATTTATTTAAACTAGCTTTGATCACTTATAGTGAATTTGATGCTACACCTGATGCTACGAGTGAACGCACACGCATGCAAAAAGCGCTTGAGCGGTTCATGATGCTGCTTTTTGGTTATGATGATGACAACACTAATTTGGCACAATACTTTGTTAATGCTTTTTCCAGTATGTCAATAGCGGGACAATCAATGCCAGAGTGGGCGCGCAGTCATCATCAAGAAATTCACAATGTTTTTGGGTATGAAGTAGATTCGATTCCAGATCTCATGACCATCCCAGAGGGATTTGAAACCTGGTTTAGTGAAAACGTAGCCACACAAGAAGGTGTGTTTGGACAATTACAAGAAATGGCCCATGCGGGAGAAACAATTACGAGTTTTAATCAAACCTTTGAACCTGTGGCGTACATTAGAAATCAACTGGAGAACTTGGAAGGAAAGACAGAAAAAACAATTGGTGAAATGAATAAAATGGATTCGCCGGATTCAATTTATGAATTTTTAAATAAGTTTTGTCCTAAAAAAGAAGGGCGTGATTATCTTTTATCGTTATTAGGTATAAATTTAGATGCGACAAATTTACCTAATAAACCAGAGGATATGTCACAGGCGCAGTGGCAACATTCACTAAGCTTTGCAGCTGAATATGAACGGTATACAGGCACACAAGGTCAAGCTCAAATGATTGGTATGTCTGTGATGATGTGTGCGTGTATGGCTGCAGCTTTTGCGAATCCCATTTTAGGTATGGTGGCCATGCTGCCCATGGGTGGTATGTCTGTTGTGGATATTGGTCATGAGCAGGCCAAACTAAGACGCTATCATTCCGGTGCTGTGTCCAGTCATCAAGAAGGTAATGTTGAGTCTTCAGATATTGATCATGTGGTGAATGCACAACTTGATTTGTGGGATTCCCAAACAATGCTTTTTGTAAATATTGGAGCCATTGCTCTTGGCGTTAATGTGGGTATGGCATCGGAAAAAATATCTCGTTGTGGTTTGCGTATTGCTGCAGAAGCAGGCTTTGGCTTTGCTGATGGCATCGTGGCTACGGGTGCGGATGGTCGCGTGGCTCGTAGTGGGGCGCCGGAACAGGCCCTTTTCATGGGTGTGGCCTTTGGTATGGCAGCCGGTGCTGTGGGTGGTGGTATGGCCAAACGAGCAGGGGCCTTTCAAGCAGGTGATACGATCCCAGCCTTTAAGAGAACCTTTGATGCTCAGGCAGGTTGGCTTGATGATGGTAGTGGTAATTTAGGTGTTGTGGCTGAGATTGATGGGGAGCCTGTTTCTTTTGCTTTGGACAAAGATTTTCAAGCAGGTGGTCGTGAAGATGGTTCTTATGTGATCAGTGATGATGGTAAGAGACGTGTTCTTATGGAGATTGTTGATCCCAATACAGGTGAAGCGCGTGTTACGGTTGAGCAAAAAATGGATCATGTAGTGAGTGCAGACGAAGCCACTTCTGTAGCACGTTTTTGGGATGCTGAGGCTGTGATTCCTGATGCGCGTGTGGATGCAGCTGTGCGTGAATCAGCACGACCAAATCTTGATCGCTTGCTAGCCAGTGATGTGTTTCAAGGTCATTTAGAACAACAGCGTTTACATAACCCCGATGGTGAGTTTGAAGTGTATCAAAGAGTGAA
>JAHJDR010000121.1 GCA_018812345.1 bacterium
AGTTCCAGAGTTCCAGAGTTCCAGAGTTCCAGAGTTCCAGAGTATAGTGGATTAACAGTACCCTGGCACTCTGGAACTTCGGAACTCTGGTACCAGGGCACACCAGCACCAAGTTCCCGAAACAGGCGTCTCACGCCTGCCCCGTTTGCGGGGTCGCATGGATAGGATCCTGAGAGTTAATGACAATTGACAATATGCAATAAGCGATTTGCGATTTTAATTGCTGATCGCTTATTGTCATTTGCCAATTGTCAATTATTAGCATATTTCTGTGTAGGCAGGAATTAAGGCTCTATAAAAAAACAGCAATCAAATCAGCAACATACAAATTCGCATAAAAAACACGTCAAAAAAACCATTCTAAATCGTTAATTCTTATAGTATAATAATTACTAGGGTTTTGTAACGCCGATATAAACAACTTTGGGGGTGGCAGCTATGAAACATGGGGTTAGAATTCCAGCGTTCTTTTTTGTCTTAATTGGTTTACTTTTATTCAGTTTTACAGCCAATTCAAATCAACTTGCTAAAAGTAGTTCATCAAGTGATCAACTCATAACAAACTCAAGCACGGAAGATGTTTATGAGGGACCACGTCTTAGGATCAATGTTCCTGCAAGAGAATTATATCTCTACGATGCAAATGATAAGTTGGTAAAGAAATACAAGATTGCTGTGGGGCGGAGTATTTTTCCAACACCTATAGGGCGACGATGGATGAATGTAATTGTTTGGAACCCTTGGTGGATACCGCCCAAAAGTGGTTGGGCAGAAAATGATAAACCAACACCTCCCGGACCACGTAATCCCTTGGGACCTGTAAAGATGAAGCTAAATAGTGCCATTATGATACATGGCACAAGTAAACCCAGTTCAATTGGTAGGGCGGCTAGCCATGGTTGTATGCGAATGCACAGTGATCAGGCGAAGGAATTGGCACGTTACATTCAAAAATCCATGACAGAGCTTATAGATGCAGAGTTGTTCGAAAAGTATGAAGACCAGAGTCGTCGGAGTTTTCATGTGAATTTAGAACAACATGTTCCTGTTGATATTGTTTATGAGGTTGTAGAGATTAAGGGAAATAAATTGTATGTTTATCAGGATATCTATTATCGTGTGAAAGATAAAGCAAAACTCATTGTCGAAAAACTAAAAGAGAAGGGATATGATCCTGAGGACATTGATATGGATTATGTAAAGAGTTGGGTGAAGAAAACAAACAATGCCGATGTATCCCTAAATATTTCTAAGCTTATAGCCATGAAGCATAATCAGACGTTAGTAGAATTTGCTTATCAACAATAAGTTTTATCCAAAGAAAACTTTAGCAATATCGTAGATTTCTGGATTGAGCAGTCTATTCTTTTTCGCTGCTTCTTGCAGATCTACAGCACCAACGTTTGCACCAATTAAGGAAACCATTTTTCCAAAATCTTCTTCATGGACAAGCTCAATAGCTTTAATACCAAAGCGTGTGGCTAATACTCTATCAAAAGATGTGGGTGTGCCACCTCTTTGGATGTGACCTAAAACAGAAACACGTGTTTCCATGCCTGTTTCTTCTTCGATGCGTTGTGCTAAGATATGACCAACACCACCAAGGCGCTTATGGCCAAAGGCATCAACGCTATTATCTTGAGTGACGTGATCAGCTGCTTCTGGAAGTGTGGCGCCTTCGGCAATCACAATAATGCTAGCTACGCGACCGCGTTTTTTTCTTTTTTCAAGAACCTCAATGATGTCTTTCATGGAAAAATCAAACTCGGGTACAAGAATGAGATCTGCTCCGGCTGCGATGCCCGCATGGCAAGCTATCCAACCAGCATGACGTCCCATTACTTCAACAACCATAACGCGTTGATGCGATTCAGCTGTTGAGTGAAGGCGGTCAATGGCTTCTGTAGCAATGTGTACAGCTGTGTCAAAACCAAAAGTTTGGTCTGTTCCTGATAAGTCGTTATCAATTGTTTTGGGAACGCCAATGACATGCACACCTTGTTCGCTCATTTTGGCAGCAACACCTAATGTGTCATCGCCACCAATGGCGATCAAAGCGTTAAGACCCATGCGGCGGTAGTTTGTGATTACAGTTTCCATATCGGCTTCAGATTTACCGGGATTTGTTCTGGAAGTACCTAATATTGTGCCGCCTGTGTGAAGAATGCCGGATACATCATTGATTCCTAAAGGACGTGTTTTGCCATCAATCATACCACGCCAACCTTGAAGAACGCCCAAAATTTCATATTTGTATGAATCAATGCCTTTGCGGACAATAGCACGAATCACTGCGTTTAACCCTGGGCAATCGCCACCACCAGTAAGAATACCAACCCTTTTATGTATCACAAAGCCTCCTAATATAAAATAAGATTATAACCAAATTCGGCCTGGCAATACTACTACTTTTTTAAGAATGCAATATGGTTGTTTGGGATCGACGGGTCTATGGGTCTAGGGGTCGATGGACCGGATCAGCCTTTGGCTGGTAAGGAGGAAGTCCCCGTAAGGGGGAGGGAGGTAGATTTTTTTTGGGATCTTGGGGGTCTCTGGATCTCAGGGTCGCAGGGTGCCATCGTCGATGGCTAGTGTTCAGTGTTTAGTGTCTAGTGATCATATCTCACAGTACACTGAGCACTGAGCACTGGACACTAAATTTAAAGAATTGTTCTGTGTTTTTTTGGGGGGGTGGGATCTTGGGGAAAGGGTTCCGGGGTGCCAGGGTTCCAGGGTAAATATATAATATTACTCTGGTACTCTGGCACTCCGGTTCTTTGGAACTCTTAACGCTAGACGCTAGACGCTAGCTCGCTAGTGCGCTTAGTCCTTAACTTCCACCCAAATAGCGAGATTATTTGAGTTATCTTTAACGGAACGCACATTATAACGCCACCAGTTCATTTGTCCATACATCACGTCGCGGATGTGATTTGATCTTTTATAGGCTGTTGTGTTGTCGCCGCTAGCTTTAATATTAACATATACTTTAGCAAGACCAAGGGCCTCTAAAGTCGATTTTTTTGATTTAATCGTATTAATGACAGAATCCATATTACATGTTGTGTCTGTTGTTGTAGAACTATTTGCAAACTGACAATTGTAATTTCTGATAGCTTTGTTAATGTCATCAGCAATAGCTTTGTTTTTTGCTGTGCTCACACCAGTGTTAACGACTTTGTTTGTAATGCTGCTACCGGTGTTTATTTTTGGAAAACCTGCAGAGGCATTTGATACGATGAATACCAGACCAATAAATAGGCCAAGTAGTGCTAATTTTTTCATAAGTGTACTCCTGTGTATGGTTAATTGTTATGTGGGGTTTCTTATATACTTTTAACTGTTACTCAAGTACTTTTTCAGATGTTGCGCCAGCGCAACGTCTGAATTGAAAAATACATAAATACATAAATGATAAATGAAAAAGTTAAACAAGAGGTTACAGGGGTGTGTCGCATAGCGTCCATCGTTTGTCGTCTATCGTCTATCGTCTATCGTCTATCGTCTATCGTTCATGATCTATTGTAATAATTCTAAGATCTTAAATCATTAATCGATATTCGATATTATATCTTGCTTCCATAAGTTAAGTCAGTTAATTTCTTGTGTTATGACAACTCCTGTAATTCAGCTTCTCATAAACAATGAAGAATTTCTTATGTTACGTCATTTGCATCGTCTTGAGAAAAGTTTGATTGACGAGGCTACAAAAGATTTTAATTTTGCTAAAGTTTCTGCTCAGGATTTATGTGGAGCTCATCTTGTTGACCAATTTAATACGCTTCCCATGATGGCGGAAACAAGATTATTGATTGTGACAGATGTGTCTGTCTATCGAAAACAAGATCTTGACGTTCTAACAACTTATTTTGAAAATCCTGTTCCCACAACAAATATTATTTTAATTACAGATAAAGTAGACAAGCGAACAGGTTTTTATAAAAAAATAAAAAAATGCGGAGAAATATTTGAATTTAAAACACTGTATTCTAATCAGGTTCCTGCTTTTATTATAAATGAGGCGGGAAGTATGGGGCTAAAACTAGCACCAGGTTGTGCGGAACATTTAAGTAGTGTTGTTGGCACAAATCTCATGACAGTTGTGAGCGAGTTGGAGAAATTAACCCTTTATGTTTGGCCAGAAAAAACAGTTACTTTAAAGCAACTAAATGAGTTGGTAAGTTTAGGGCTGGTTGAA
Source organism: bacterium (assembly GCA_018812345.1). Lineage (GTDB taxonomy): Bacteria > UBA10199 > UBA10199 > UBA10199 > JADGCS01 > JAHJDR01. Next base: position 4,199 of record JAHJDR010000121.1, read on the forward strand.
AATATATTTACCATTTCGAGTTTAATTGCCGGAAAAAAATATTATGAACTTCGCAATCTTTACATGCGCATGAAAGAACAGGGAGAGCCTGTTCTTCGCTTAATGGCTTTAATAATAAATCATTTCAGAAAACTTATTCTATTAAAAGAAGCACAAAAACAAGGCGTCAATCAAAACGAATTGCCTCATCTACTGGGTGTTAATCCCTATTTTATGAAAGACTATCTCACACAAGCACGTCTTTTTGCCTTGAGCGACTTGAAGAATATCTATGAAAACCTGATGACAACTTCTTATCAATTACGAACGATTAATATCTCATCAAATACATTGTTTGAATCCTTTTTGCAGAAAGTATGTGTGGGGTAGGCGCTAGTCGTCTTTAGACCCTGAGCGGAGTCGAAGGGCTCGTCGCTCGTTTGATTATGGCATAAGTGGCCATTTCTTTACAGAGGGTTTCGCTGTCCAAAAAACAACACACTTATTATAATAATATTAACAGGTTAGGTTGTATTTTTTGTTGACGTGAACGATCGTTTAGTTTAAGAGTGAAGTGTAAAAACCTTGATAATGCTATCGTATATGCTATCATTATAATAAGAAGAGAATTGATGAATTTAAATAATACAAACTTCAATGATCTTTTAACAATATGTAAAAGACATTTTGGAAATCCACGGATTAAAGGGAGTCATCATATTTTTAAAATGCCATGGCAAGGTAACCCAAGAATTAATCTTCAAAGGGATGGCAAAATGGCAAAGCCCTACCAGGTTAAACAGGTTATCAATGCCTTGCATAAACTGGAAAAGTTAAAAAATGAAAAGCATAATAGATAAATATACATATCGAGTCGAATGGTCAGAAGAAGATGGTGTTCATATTGCTCGTTGTCTTGAGCTGCCATCACTGACAGCCCATGACAAAACTCCAGAGCTTGCACTCAAGCAAATTAAAATTGTTGTAAAAGAAACTATCAAATGGATGAAACAAGAAAACGAAAAAATACCAGAGCCATTTGGCTTAAAAAGATTCAAAGGTAACCTTACACTCAGAACATCATCAGAGCTCCACAGAAAAATTGCTATCATAGCTGCTGAACAAGGCGTATCCATTAATCAGTTTATACTATCCAGATTAGGAATGCTCAAAGAAGTGTGAGTTAATTCTTTGTTAGACTTGCCTCTCATAAGCTAGACCCGGCTTCGCCAAGGCTGCGCCGCAGCAAGCGCTAGTCGTTTACCCTGAGCGGAGTCGAAGGGCTCGTCGCTCGTTTGATTATGGCATAGGTGCCCATTCCTTTGCAGAGGATGTCTCCTTTGGGAGAAAGGATTTCACCTTCAGATACGGCAAAGCGTTTTGTGCGAGAAACGAGACGTGCTTTTGTTTTTATTTTTTTCATGCTCAAAAGAGCGGCTTTAAGATAGCTTACTTTTAAATCAACTACGAGAATGCGTTCACCTTCTTTAAGGTGAGGGTACACAACAAAGCCCATTGTTGTATCCATGAGAAAAGAAAGAATGCCACCATGAACACAATTTTCAAAATTGATGTGTTTTTCTGTTAAAGGCAGCTCAATAACAGCTTCTTTAAGATTAATCTTTGTTGCCTTGAGGCCAATGTTTTTTTGACAGGGGTCTGTATTACAAATTTTAAGATATTTCTTTATTTGAGCTTGGGAGAATGTTTGCTTTTTCATGGTTTTCTATAAATCACATTGATAAATCTTTGACACCCATTTTTTGATGAGACAACCTTCTTACGCTAGACGCTAGACGCTAGACGCTAGACCTGCCAGAGGCAGGCGCGGCGCTAGACCTGCCAGAGGCAGGCGCGGCGCTAGACGCTACCCTCCAGCGACGAAATTAGTTGTATTCTTCACAAACCCACTTTAAATATAAAATCATGCAAAAAATCTATACTTTAGCCTTGATAACGCCTAAGAAATAATAATTGTTTTTGTTTTTTTGGTTTTTACGAAAACCGGAAAACGGAAAACGGAAAACGAAAACCGAGTAATATGAACTACTTTAAAGGAATAGATCTCAGCAGTGACACAGCAACACAGCCGAGTGAAGAAATGCGTCATGTGATTGCCAATGCTGTCGTTGGTGATGAACAAAAAAGAGAAGACCCGACGACCAATGAATTAGAAGAATACACAGCAGATTTATTGGGTCATGATATGGCCATGTATTTGCCCTGTGCCAGTATGTCGAATGAGATTTCACTCATGCTTCATTGCCGTCCCGGTGATGAAATTATTTGTAGTGATAGTGCTCATATTATTGCCGCTGAAGTGGGCGGGCCTGCTGTTCATGCCCGTGCTATGTGTTGGGGCGTGGCAACACCCACAGGTATCTTTACAGCTCAAGATATACACGATCGTATTCGTATGGATATCCCACACACGCCTAAGGCGCGTCTTGTAGTCATTGAAAACACTGCCAACTTAACAGGAGGCATTCCTTGGCCGATTGAAACCTTGCGTGATGTGCAAGCCTGTGCGCGGCAGTATCAAATGGCCCTACATTTGGATGGCGCACGACTTATGAATGCGAGTGTGGCATCAGGTTGTTCACCAAAAGAGCTCGCACAAGGTTTTGATACTGTGACCTTATGTCTTTCTAAAGGACTTGGTTGTCCCATGGGTGCTCTCATGGTGGGTAAGAAAGAATATTTAGAACCAGCCAGACGCTATAAACACCTTATGGGCGGGGCAATGCGACAATCTGGTATGATGGCTGCAGCCGGACTTTATGCACTCAAAAATAATATAGCACGACTTCAAGATGATCATGACAATGCCAAATTTTTAGCAGAGGGCTTGATGTCTGTAGATGGGATTTTTGTAGATAACCAGCCCATCCCTTCCAATATGGTATTCTTTCATTTGGTAGAGGGGCTTGATCCAGATTGCTTTCTCGAAAAACTAGAACCTCATGGTTTGCGTTTCTCACAAACAGGCCCAAATCGCTTTCGTGCTGTGACGCATTTGGATGTTAGTCGGGAAGATGTGGAGAAGGCGGTGGGGATTGTGAGGACTGTATCGTGCTAGCGTCTATCGTCCATCGTCTAGCGTGCTATCGTGCTAGCGAACGAGCGTGCTATCGTGCTAGCGTCTATCGTCTAGCGTGTGTTGTTTTCTTTGTTTTTGTTTTGGTTGCTTCAACAAGTTATGCAGAGATGGGGAAGGCGCGTTTTAAGGTGAATAGGGATTATGGTGGGATTTATGCTGTGGCTGTGCCTCAGGAGTTTAGTCTTTCAGTTCCACAAACCGTTTCGATTACTTATCCTTCAAAACTAACATCAAAGAATGTGTATGCCCGTTTTGATTTTTTGAACAAACAACAAAAGGTAAAAGAAAATCTTTTTCTGACTTACTTAAAAGTGCCTTTAGGCTCTTCAGAAAAACGACTGTTATTAACAAAAGAAATTCTCACAGAAAAACTTTATGTACTCGCCAATGTTGCCCCACAGATTATGCTCAAGGATGTGCTTGGTGACGTGCCCATTGTTATTGCCATGTCACAGTACCAGGATTATTACGTTGCGGTTATAGGTTTAATAAATCCCAAAAGCCATCATTCGATTATGGCGGTTATAAATCTCAATCCCAGTCTTATTGGCATTACATCTCTCAAAGAATTCCTCACCCGTTCAGAAGCTTTTGAAACGCTTACAAGCTTTAAGTATGGACGTGAGTTGATGTAACGCTAGACCCCGAAAACCCCGCAAACGGGATAAACGGGGCAGGCGCTAGACGCTAGACGCTAGACGATAGACGCTAGACGATAGACAAAATATTCCTTGTCTCTTCCTTTGCTTAACTTTATTATCCTGTCATGACTATACGATCCACGATCCACGATCCACGAGCCACGAATTACGATCTTGCCATTATTGGCTCTGGTTTTTCTGGCCTTGCTGCTGCTTGTAAGGCTGTAGAGCAAAAACTCATTTTCTGTCATATTAGTAATGGTCGTGGCATGTCACAACATTTCAGTGGTGCCTTTGATGTTATTGATCCTCGTTGGTGTCATCCTCAGTTAGCGCCTCGTGATTATCCTGCGATTAAAGTAGCGTTAGATGATTTTATTCGTTCTCATCCACAACATCCTTATGCGCAGATATCAAAAAACTATCCTGATTTTAGCTCTTTGTTTTTAGAAGAAATGACTCGTTTTTTTTCATTCTACAATGTTCCTGTTGTGGGTGATTTTCAAGACATGGTTGTGACTTTTGGTTCAACAGGCATGGCAAAGCCTACGGGTTGTGCTTTAAGGTCACAAGGTATGCTGACGTCGCAACTGCGTGGTTCTAGAAAGGCTCTGTATATTGATTTTCCCGGCCTTGTCGATTACCACACACCCTCTATTCTGAGGCAGCTCAAAAACTATTTTTCAGATGTGTCTTGTGTGACTTTTGGTTCTCAAGAGCTTTTTGACGGTTTTGATGTGAGTTCTTATCTTAAGTATTTTGACCTACGCGATAATGCTAGGGTCTTAAAGCATTTCATTAAACAACAATTGGGGGACGCCACAACGGTCTTGTTGCCACCTATTTTGGGTTTAGGGCTTCACGATGACATGTATGAAGACATCACTTGCGATCTTGAGATTAACCTTGTTGAATTGCTATCTGCCTTGCCCTCAGTTTCAGGTTTTCGTTTTGCGCGCATATTGGAAACATTTTATCAGAAACAATTGTTCCCTTATTATTTGGGAACCATGACGCAAAGAGTTGAAGAGGGGCATTACGTAAAGGGTTGTATCATACAGCAAGCTGATGGCGCTTTTAAAGAAATTCAAGCCCATGTCACCATATTAGCGACAGGCTCTTCCTATAAAAATGATCACATAGCTAGCCACATACAGGAGATGCCAATGGAATCTCAAGATTTCATGCGACAGGGTTTTTCCGTGTCTTATCAACGGGGCAATAAGGGTGAAGGGCATGGAACTATCAAAGATTATAATAACTTAAGAGCATGTGGAACAGCTGTTGCGGGTTTTGATTTCACGCGGGAGCGTTGCGGTTTTGGTGTGGGATTGGCTACAGCTCTAGCCTGTTTTGAATAATTATTTTTTTCTCTAGACAAAAGCGCCAAAGGTCCATACGATTCAATCGAAACGCATTAATTAGACAAAAATTTGACACTGATAAGGCCTGTCATCGTAAGAAAGAACCTTTTTTTAAATCATGTCAATTTTTTGGTGATCAACATCTTGTTTCGTAGTATGAGACATCTCATATTTAACAATTTGGTTTGATTCATGATTTTAGAAATAATCAAAATGAAAAAAACACAGTCGGACATTTCTCAAACTGATATTCAAACAATCGACGAGCTATGTATAAAAGTCGAGGAGTTGGAAAGTCTAGTTGAAACCATATCGCGTAGTAAGGTCATGTGGGAAACCACATTTGATGTCATCTCTGATCCTGTCCTTATCATTAATAGAAATTATGAGATAAGGCGCGCTAACAAGGCGCTGGCAAAGGCTTGCGACTTAAACATACGTGATGTTATTGGTAAAAAATGTCATGAAATTTTCGCCGGTTATCAAAAACCTTGCCCCAAATGTCCTGTGGATGACATCGCAACAACGCAACAACCTGACTATAGAGAGTTGGAGATGTTTCCAACGCAGCGCCAGTACACAGTCAATGCTTATGCTGTTCCCTCAGTATTTAACGAACAAGATGAAAGTATTGTTTTACACTATCGTGATATAACAGATGAAAAACACCTACAAAAAAAGCTCATGCAAAGTGAAAAAATGGCTGCTGTTGGTACATTAGCCGGCGGTGTGGCCCATGAAATCAACAACCCTTTGGGGGGGATTCTGGCATTTGTTCAGTTGGTGATGCGCGCTTTAGAGAAAGAACATGCTTGTCAGGATGATCTAAAAGAAATTGAAGATGCGGCTCTTCGCTGTAAAAAAATTGTCAGAAACTTATTAGATTTTTCGCGTGAAAAAATTGATGAGCGGATGGAACTTGTCGTGCTTAACGAAGCCATTTCGAGAACAATGGCGCTTATTTCCGTTAACGCTAAGCAGACGGGTGTTGAAGTTGTTCAGGATATGGAAAAGGATATTGCATCAATAGTTGGTGATTTAAATAAACTCCAACAAGTTGTGCTTAACCTGGTAACCAATAGTATTGCTGCTATGCAAGGCGGAGGTGGTGTTCTTACGTTAAGTACTTTTATGAATCCTGAAAAAACAAAAGTTTTTTTACAGGTGTCTGATACAGGCAAAGGCATTGAAGAAGAAAATATGAACCGCATTTTTGATCCCTACTTTACAACAAAGAAGCAGGGAGAGGGTACAGGACTTGGTTTAGCCATTTGTTATAAAATAATTGAAGACCACAAGGGAAAAATTGATATTGAAAGTGTTATTGATCAAGGCACTACTGTGACGATTCATTTCCCAGCTGTTTCTGGTGATAGACACACATAAAAGATGGGGAAGTAACTTTTAAAAAGGAGAGAACTATGAAGGCAAAAATTTTAATTGTAGATGATGAAGCTGCTATTAAAAAAGCCTTAACAAAATTTTTGGTATCTCTTGGTTACGATGTTGATGCCGCCAGTGATGGGGCTGAAGCCATTGAAAAAGCTAAAGACAAAATTTACGACCTTGTGATTAGTGATTTGAAAATGCCCAACATGTCAGGAATTGAGCTTATTAAACAGTTGAAAACAATCCACCCACAAATCGTTTCTCTTATCATGACGGGTTTTGGTACAATTGAGAGTGCTATTGAAGCCATTAAAACAGGTGTTTTTCACTACATTACCAAGCCATTTGAGCTGGATGATGTGGCCATGCTTGTTGAAAAAGCTTTGAAGTTTTCTCATTTGGAAAGTCAAAATGAAATGCTTAAAAGGCAAGTGAAGATGCAATACCATTTTGATAATATTGTGGGCTGCTCTGAAAAATTAAAAGAAGTTTTCCACATTGTTCAAAAAGTTGCTGAAACAGATTCAACAGTAATGATTACAGGTGAGTCGGGAACAGGTAAAGAGCTTATCGCGCGCGCCATTCATTATAATAGCAAACGATCTAAACAGGCTCTTGTACCGGTTAATTGTGGTGCTATTCCTGAAAATCTTTTGGAAACAGAACTTTTTGGTTATGTGAAAGGTGCTTTTACCGGAGCCATAAAATCAAAAGTTGGCAAGTTTGAATTAGCTCATGGGGGAACGATTTTTCTCGATGAAATTGGTGATATGAGTTTAAAACTGCAGGTAAAGATCTTACGTGTTTTACAAGAACGACGATTTGAGCCTGTTGGTTCCACAACGACAATTGATATTGATACACGTGTTATTGCGGCAACTCATTATGATTTGGAAGAACTGGTGCAACAAGGCCGTTTTCGAGAAGATCTTTATTATCGCCTCAATGTTATCCCTATTGTGATTCCACCTTTAAGAGAGCGTGTGAGCGACATTCCTTTGTTAGTAAATCATTTTTGCACTATCTATGCTAAGAATAACCAAGTCGCAAAACCAGAATTATCAGCTGAAGTTATGAATATTTTCATGAATTACAAGTGGCCTGGTAATGTTCGTGAGTTAGAAAATACAATTGAACGTTTAACGGTTTTAAAACCGGGTAAAGAAATTGTTACAGCTGATTTGCCAGAAAAATTTACAAAGCTCACTAATGCCTATTTCTTTAAAGCTGGGGTTACAATACCTGATAGTGGGATTTCGCTTAAAAATGTCGTTGAGGATTTTGAGAATTCACTCATTGAAAAAGCCCTTAGTAAAACTAACTGGAACAAGAATAAGGCGGCGCATTTATTACGTCTTAATAGAACAACATTAGTTGAAAAGATTAAGAAGAAAAATATGACCAAGCCCATCAAGATTCTTCAGCCATCAAGCAAAATCATTAATTGAAGGTTAAGAACATGAAAGAGTTTTTATTTGTTACCAAAAATGAGTTGATTGAAAAAAATGTAGCGTCTGCGTGCACGGCACATGACTTTACATTTCTTGTAGAACACGATTTTGATCGTGTTCTATCACTAATTGAATCTGAGAAAATAAAATATATTTTCATAGATATAGACGATGAATCATTAAGAGGTTTGCAATTACTTGAGTGGATCCAGACGCGTTTTAGAGGGTCTCATATTGGTGTGTTTTCTCAAAAAAGCTATAAGCCAGATTACGTAAAGGCCCTCAGGCTTGGTGCTACAGAGAGACTTCCTTATGATGCCGTGATGGATGAGGATCGTTTGCGTTTTTTATTGAGTGATTTCAGCAGAACTTATGCGCTGGAGCAACAGCTACTTTGTTATACGTCTCCTCGTAAACAGGATCCTTTGTATTGGGTTGGCGCAGATCCTAGCATTCGCTTTTTGATCGAAAAAATAAAAATTCTTTCTCAGACATATCAACCGGTGTTTATAAAGGGACAAAAAGGTGTTGGTAAAAAACATTTGGCTACAATTATGGGAGCAGAAAATACTTTGCGTTCTCTTGTGGTCGTTGATGCTGAAACTATCCCTGATTATGAACAAAAAGTATTTTTGAAAGACCAGTTAGATGCTCTTGAGGGCTCTATTGATTGTACCGTTTTTCTCTATGAAGTTACGCAATTGCACCCAGAGTTGCAAGAAGCCATAGCAGAATATCTTAAAGATGGGGTTTTATCACTTGATGGCTATGTGTACAAAAAGCCTTTGCAGTTGGTGACAACAAGTACGCACAATCTATTTCATGCAGCAGAACAGGGTTTTATTCGGGAGGACTTAAGTTTTATCTTGAGTCGTTGTCAGCTAACAGTGCCACCACTTAAAAAACGTATTTCTGATCTTCCTTTGCTTGTACAATATTTTTTAGATCATCACAAAGAGTCTTCAGAGCAAGTTTATTTTTCACAAGATAGTATAACAGCGATGTCGCATTATGCTTGGCCTGGTAATGTAAAGGAGCTTTTCGAAGCCTTGAAACAGATCTTAGAAGAAAATCCATTGGGCATGATAACATCGCGAGCTTTGCCACACAGGATTTTACAAAAAAGCTTTTACACAACATCTTCTATGGAAGAAGGGTTAACAGATGTAAATTATAATGAAGCAAAAAAGAGAGTTGTGAATCAGTTTAACCATGATTACATTAAAGAATTACTAGAAAAAGCTGATGACAATTTAACCGTTGCGGCAGAAAGAGCCGGGATGGACAGGAGTAATTTCAAGAAAATTATAAAAAAGTATGGGGTTAAATAAATAAACTATGAGCAAAGATAAAAAAGTAAAACAAAAGATTGTTATTACAGGTGACTGGGAAGAAGGAATTGATTCTATTAAAGAGACCCTTCAGTCTTCCTGCTTTGAAGCATCCTGTGCGGGTTTAGAGGATCTAAAAGGCTTGTTCAAAAAAACACATTTTGATGCGTACATTTTTTGCTTTAAAGGCGTGAAGGGCGACTTCCACAGTCGCTTGCTTGATTTAAGGCGTATTAATGATTCTGTGCCTATATTTGTGTTTTCAAAAGTAATTGATGTGAACTTTGTGGTTAGTAGTATTAAGAATAGTGTTAATGATTTTTTTGTACGGCCTCTTGAGAAAACGAGCTTTCTTAATAAAATTAAGAGAGAGATTCATTTATATCAGTTAACAAAGAAAGTTTTTATGGGGGCATCAGGAATTTCTGATGACTATCATTTTGAAAACATGATTGGTCGCTCGCAACTTATGCAAAATAATTTTCAAA
>JAHJDR010000122.1 GCA_018812345.1 bacterium
GCCAATGTCAGCTTAAAAACTAACAAAGGCGATTTGAAGTCTATACAAAAAAACTTACCCTCCTGTAGTCATCAGCAAACAGTCTGCGTGCAAAGTGTTTTATTCTTAACACACAATGTCGTCTGCTTTATAATCAGAAAGCACCATAACTCTTAAAAAGCAAAGTTTAATCCTCTTCCTTTTATCGTTCACCCCTCTCTTAAGTGCCCTATTTTACTGAGTCTGAGGACGTGCTGCGTTATAAAAAGAAGTAACTTATGCTATTTACTCAGTATTTTTTTTTGCTTTTTCTCTTAACAAGACAATCTGTGGATTATTGTTCAAAAGCTTATTAAAAATAAGTGTTTACGAAGCGATTAAAAGCTATTATGGGAATCTAAACACTAACTATAGGGGGCATTATGGATCAACGTAAGATTATTCTTATTATCTTATTAGCAGCTGCTATTATTTACATGTTTGTATCTTGTGGCGGCAGCAGTACAGGATCAAACAACAATGACACAGGCGGTGTCAATACCATCACTTCTGTTGATGACATTCCACTTAGCGTGGTAGACCCATCAGAGTATGATGTTTCTATGGTTGATGCGAGCTTTAACGCGCTTCAATATGTAGAAAAAGATGGTGAAGCTATTTTTTCACGAGCAGGTTGTGAAGCAGACCAGCAAAGAAATCGCATTATTCGCGAAGCCAAGTTCCCAAAAATGATGTTGTGTTACATGCAAAAAATGGCTGATGGCATGGGCATGGAAATGGGTGCTGATGATTACAATTATTATAAACTCGATGGCATGGATGAAGGCCCAGAAAAAGATGGCAAAAGCATGGAGATGAGAATTGCTATCAAAAAAACTGATAACACGATTACCATGCTCATGTGTGAAAACGAAACCAAGGTTATGGAGTTTCTCATAACAGCAAGTGACACCTATAAGGGCCACATTATCGACAAGTGGACATTCGAAGAATACATGATTGATGTTGACAGTAAAATGCTAAAGAAAACGGAAACACCACAAATGATCACAGAATCTCGGCATTTAAAATTTGATGCTGATGGTGACCCTGACAACTTTACAACAGCCATGTTTACACAAGCCTATGATTCTTCTCTATGGGGTTTTGGTGAAGAAACACTTGTGGCCACACCTGATTATGCTACTGTTTATGGTTATTTCAACGATAAGTTTGATGGCAACAATTTCACAGGCTCTTCTTACGCGCGCTTTGATGCCACGCAAGGAACAGCAACCTATTCTGTTTCCGGGAGCTATCCTGCTGAAAACGTCGGTGACATCGCAGACATTGATGAAGATTGGTACATCTGGTTAACCGAAGCAGAACCCAATGGCCTAGGGCTCTCAGACACGGATTATATCTGTTGCGATAAAGATAGTTGTGAAGAAGTTGCTGCTGGCAAAAGTTGTTCATTCACAGACTCAGGCACTGAATCCTTTGCTATCGTGGGCACACCACCGAATGAAATGTTTAATCTGAGCGATACAGACTCCGCCTATGCCGCGTTTGTTGATGCCGCAAAACTTCCAGAAACAGATACAGCTCCCAGCATTGATTTTACATCTTCAGACTTTTCTGACTGTACAGCCACAACCTGGTCTGAGCTTTCTGGCACGCCTAAAGACGTTGATATGAGTGAATGTAATGCCATCGAAGAGGCGCTTAAAGAGTTTTATAATGAAAAAGGTCGTGAAGAGCTCAAACAAATTGAAGATCAAAAAGAAAAAATAGAAGAAATGAAATAGGAAACACCAAGAGAGATGGAACAGAGCCCTAAACATTTTGGACACCACCTTGTACACACAGCTGTTTACGGCCCTGTTTCCTCTCGTAGATATGGCACAACCATAGGCATAAACCTATTACCCGCCTTTCAAAAACACTGTTCTTTTGATTGTGTGTATTGTCAACTTGGCTGGACACCCAAAAAATCACGTAAAGAAAAGCAACAATTCCCCACTCCTAAAGACGTTATTACAGCCTTAAAAAAAACATTAGAAAACCTTGAAAACAATAACGTATCAATTGTCTTTAGCGGCAATGGTGAACCGACATTATATCCACACTTCTCAGATGTTATTACCAAAATCGTTTCATTAAGAAATGCCTTTGATGCAAAAATACAAATTATTTGTTTTACCAATGGCACAACGCTAAAGGACCTTTCTATTCTAAAGGCCTTATCACAAATTGATGAATGCTGTGTAAAGGCAGATGCTGCGCCTGACAGGATCAACAAACCTTGCTCTCCTTACTCTTTTTTAGATCAAATAGATTTTATAAACAAACTTCCAAACCTGGTTATTCAATCCTGTTTTTTAAGCGGTGACAAGAAAAACGCCACAGACAAAGATGTTCAAAAATGGATTGCTTCTATCAAAGATTTAAATCCTAAACGCATAGATCTCTATACATTATCGCGCAATACACCGCATGTAGGGTTAGAAGCTGTTTCTTTGGAACGGCTTGAAGAAATTAGAGAAAAGCTTAGAAAAAACTTTAGCTGTCCTATTACCGTTTCTGGATCAGATTAATATTATCAAACTCTCGTGCGTAAACAGGAATAACAATGTTCATGATTGGCAATAAGCAAATGGCAATCGGCAATTTCAATCGCAAATCGCTTATTGCATATTGTCACTTGTCATTATAAAACCTTTAACATGGACAAAGACACAAATAAACAAATCCGCTACTGGGGTTGGGGGCAAACAAACCACGAATACGATCGTGATAAAACATATCGTTTTCTCAAAACACTTACAGAACACTTTGGCCTCTCAGCACTCCCTGAAAAACTTCAGCACGCAAAACTCGAAGCTTTTAAAGTTCCCAAATCTCTTTTGCCACAAAATTTTATTACAAAATGGAAAAGCAAAGGACTTTCTCTAGATTCTTACGAACGGCTTTTACATGCCGCTGGTAAAAGTTATCGTGACGTTGTCCGTGTACGTAACAATCAAATTCCGCGTTTTCCTGATGGCGTTTTATTTTTAGAACAGTCTGATCATATAAAGGATCTCTATACAGATGCCATTCAACACGGCATTACCATCATTCCTTTTGGTGGTGGCTCCGGTGTTGTTGGCGGAACAGAGTGTATTGGCCCAAACGAAAAACCTGTTTTAGTTGTGGATCTCACATTGCTACGCCGTCTCTTATCCATTGATAGCAAAGCCATGACCGCACAATTTGAAGCGGGCATTTATGGACCAAAACTGGAGCAAGCGCTAAACGCCAAAGGGTATACTTTGGGACACTTTCCTCAATCTTTTGAGTTTTCGACCCTTGGTGGATGGATCGCCACTCGTTCAGCCGGACAAAACTCAACGCTTTATGGCAAAATAGAAGACATGGTACAATCATTGACCATCCATACACCTCAAGGTATTTTGGAAACAAACCACGTCCCCGCTTCAGCAACAGGCCCCTCTCTCAAACAATTGCTTATAGGCTCTGAAGGTATTTATGGGATGATTACGGAAGCAACTGTGAAAATCTCACCACTTCCGCAAACACAAAATTTTGTTACCATGTTTTTCAAAAGCTATGAACAAGGAATCGATTGTATCAGAGAAATTATGCAAGCAGGGCTTAAACCAAGCATTGTTCGCCTTTCTGATCCAGATGAAACAAATCTCTATTTACAACTCATGCTCACATCAGCGTTGAAAAAAACAATTGTACCCTATTGGTTCAAATGGAAAAAACTGGGAAAAAACCCTTGTTTTGCCTTAATTGCCACTGAGGGCAATAGACCTTTTACAAACTTTCAACGCGAAAAAATACGCGCCCTGGTACGACAAAATCGTGGGGTCTTCGTTGAAAAATCTTTTGATCAAAAATGGAAAAAAGATCGCTTTGAACTACCCTACCTCCGCGATGATCTCTTAGACCATGGTTTTTTTATTGATACCTTGGAAACAGCAGCCCCATGGTCTTGCCTCATGAATATTTATGAGTCTATGAAATTTGCTTTTCTCAAACATAAAAAAGACAACCTCCTCATTGCGTGTCATTTATCACATGCTTATAAAGATGGGGCATCACTTTACTTTACATTCATTGGAAGACAACGCAAAGGACATGAAATAGAGCAATGGGAAAAAATTAAAAACATTGCCAGCGATATCATTATTGAACATGGCGGCACCATTAGCCACCATCATGGTATTGGCTACGACCATAAAAAATGGCTCTCCAAAGAAGAATCACCATTAGGCATTGATATATTAAAGGCTGTTAAAAAGGAATTGGATCCTGAGAATATTTTAAATCCAGGAAAGGTTTTTTGATTAGCTCATTGACTTAACGTTTTTACCACTCACCATCACAGATTTTATCGCATAGTTGTTGACGTTTTTGATTAAGTTCATGGCCAGATCGCCTTCGGTAGGCACACTGGTTAGGTCAATCAAAATAAGATCTGCTTTTTTACCTTTTTCAATAGACCCAATCTCATCTTGCAAACCCAAAGCTTGTGCTGCCGCAATGGTGACCATAGAGAGCACTTCATGACCAGTCAACGCATTGGCGTCAGAGTGGTGTTGTACAAAAGCGCGCATCTCATCCCAAAGAGAAAGATTTTCTACGGAAGGAATACCATCAGTTCCCAGTGCCGTTATGATACTGCGTTCTTTAAGACGACGATAAGGGGCAATACCTTGTTGTAAGTTTTCATGAGAACGACTTGTAATCACAACCTTAGAACCTGATTTAGCAATATGATCAAGATCTGTGTCTGTAACCTGCGCACACCCAACCAAGATAGGTGACGCTTCTAAAAAGCCAATAAAAGATAAATGTTGAATGGGTGTCTTTTGATGCTCGGGAGGCAATTCATCCCAACCAATATTGGGAAACAGTTTTGAGGCGATATCACCTGAGGAATTATGAAAAAACTCCATTTCAGAAAAACTCTCAGCCGCATGAATCATGATGGGCACTTCTGAGGAAGAGCTCACTTGAGCCATAATTTTCAAAAGGTTGCGCGACAACATATAAGGAGAAAAAGGACCAGCGCCCACGCTCACAAGATCTGAATCGTAGTCAGCATATTTTTCAATAATGGCCATGGCGCTTTCAAAAAGCTCTTTAGTCATTTCATTATCAATACTAAGAACCTCTGGGAACACCACGGCGCGCATATTTTTCTGCTCTAGAATGGTAAAGATTCCTTCATAACTACTCATGTCCGCAACACAGGTTGTGCCTGATTGAAAACACTCATCAATAGCCCATTCAATCGCTTGGCGCTTTTCATTTGGTAGAGCTGTTTTTTTATAATGAATATTGCCCATGAGCCACTCAATAAAATTAACAACCAAACCATCAGTACGAACAGGATCAAAGTGAAAATCTTTATAAAAACTCATATCTAAGTGAACATGAGAATTAATAAGACCTGGCATGATAACATGATTAGGATAATCTTCATGAGCCGCTTCATGGTAACGATTGAGCAAGGCTTCTTCTGTACCCACATCAATAATCTCACCACCTTCAACAGCAACAGCACCATCAATAATGGGATCACCTGTCATGGTCAGCAAGTAATTTGCAGATAAAATTTGCATAGCTAGACTTCAGACCTCAGCTATCAGACGTCAGTACAATAATACTGAGGCCTGAAACCTGATGTCTCTGTA
>JAHJDR010000017.1 GCA_018812345.1 bacterium
AGCATGAGCTCGTCTAAAAATGTTTGCTGGTCTAAGTTTTGTCTTTTGATATGCTTTGTGGCGTTATGTGTAATAACTTCCATGTTATCAGGCATAACCAAACCAAAAAAAGCTCGTAAAAAATTAAATACCTGTTCAAAAAACCAGACATTTGTTTCTTCGCGACTGGTGCGTGTGAAATCCATGTTTGAATTAAAGCCCCAAGTGCCCACAACCTGATTTTTCGCTTTAACTTCATTCATGTATTCTGAAGGGCTTGTAAGCATATTCAAGGCTTATAATGAACAGCCAGAATAATCAATAGACGTTAATGAAAAAGCCCACGAATTAGCAACTCCTTGTGGGATTCAATTTGACCCCCTGTTTTAACTTGAGTAATGAAACAACAGTGAATCAAGCCCCTTATTATACAAAGCTTCACTCCTACTTAAAAGAAAAAGGTCTCAAAACAACAAAGCAAAGAGACCAAATTGTTGAAACCTTTTTTGCCCTAGACAAAACACATGTAAAAATTGAAGAGCTGCTTTCTCATGCCCGAAAGAAAAACCCTAGCATTGGTTATGCCACTGTTTATCGCACACTTTTACTCTTAGTTGATGCAGGCCTTGCCCATCAACGTCACTTTGGAAAAGGTAAATCTCAATTTGAACTCTGTCGTAAATGGCATCATGATCACTTAATTTGTACCGAATGCGGCAAAATCATAGAATTTCATAGCGACATAATAGAAGAGCTGCAAACAAGCATTGCCAACAAGCACAACTTTGATCTTTCTGGTCATAAAATGGAGCTTTATGGGTATTGTTCTGACTGTAAAAGCAAAAAATGAAACCACCAAAAAGCACACAAGAATTTGTCACCCTTTTAAAAAAAGAAAATGACCTTTGTATCATTTCTGAAGAAATCGATCCACATCTTGAGCTTGCAGAAATACAACGACAAGCGGCTAAACAAAAAACAAAAGCACTCCTGTTCACCAATGTGAAAGGCACACGATTTCCCGTTGCCACAAACCTATACGGATCAGAAAAAAGACTTAGCCTTGCCTTTGGTGGGCATCCCGAAAAAGTCATCAAAGAAATTGTGGCTCTGCAAGAGGACCTCATTCCCTTTTCATTAAAAAAAGCCTGGCAGAAAAGATGTCTTCTTAAGCGCCTACTTCGCATGGGCACATCACAAACGACCAAAGCACCGGTCTTTGAAAACAAAATAGCAGCGCCTGGACTTAAGGCCCTGCCTCAAATCAAAAGCTGGCCAGAAGATGGGGGCGCTTTCATCACACTTCCTTTGGTTTACACACAGTCGCCTCACACACATAAAAACAATCTCGGCATGTACCGCGTTCAGCTTCATGACGAAAAAACATGCGGTCTCCACATGCAAATACATCGTGGTGGCGGCTTTCATTATCACGAAGCCCAGCAACTAAACCAAGCACTTCCGGCACACATATATATAGGAGGGCCTCCTGCTTTAACGCTCGCTGCCATTGCGCCACTGCCTGAAAATGTGCCAGAACTTTTATTTGCATCACTTTTGTTAAATGAAAAAATAAAACAAGCCCGCGCGCCACAGATCTCACAATTACCCATTATTGCTCATGCAGATTTTTGTATTATAGGAGACATCCCTCCACATAAAAGAAAGCCTGAAGGCCCTTTTGGCGATCATTATGGTTATTACTCACTAAAACATGATTACCCTTTTATGGAAGTCTCTCATGTCTTTCATAGAAATAATGCTGTCTTTCCCGCAACCGTTGTGGGTAAGCCACCGCAGGAAGACCATTATATCACCTGTTATCTACAAGATATTTTCAACCCCCTTATCAAGCTTGTCATGCCACAAGTTCTCGATCTCTGGGCCTATGAGGAATCGGGGGTTCACACCGTGGCCAGCGCCATTGTAAAAGACCGCTATCCCCGAGAAGCGCTCACAACAGCTTTGCGCATCTTGGGTGAAGGACAACTCTCCCTCACAAAAGTATTATTTCTAACAGACAAAAACATTAACATTAAAAACTTTAAAC
Organism: bacterium; assembly: GCA_018812345.1. GTDB lineage: Bacteria > UBA10199 > UBA10199 > UBA10199 > JADGCS01 > JAHJDR01. The sequence goes on from JAHJDR010000017.1 coordinate 2,030, forward strand.
TATTTTTACCTCATGTTCTCGAACGCATGGATTTTGAAAAAGATCTTTTTGTGATAGCCCCAAGCTCTCAAGACACGCTTGATTACACGGGCCCAAAAGTAAACCATGGTTCAAAAGCAATTTTTCTAGGTGTCGGGGGTAAAAAACGTGCTTTGCCAGAATTCTTTGAAGGCAATCTCCCACAACCCTTTTCAGAGCCTCATGTTTTTTGTCCCGGTGTTTTGGCCATTACAGGACCTGCTTTTTCTGAAGACAAGAGTTTTTTTAACAACCTTTCTCATGAAGAAAGTTTAAAAAACTGGTCCCTCATTTTTATTTTTGATGACGCCCAAAAAGCCACCGACACAACAGAAGGGTTTTTATGGCACGCTTTCACACGCTTTGAGCCAGCTTCTGATTTTTATGCAAAAGACATTGCGCTCCAACGCTTTCACCCAGAAATCACAACACCACTTATCATTGATTGTCGTCTCAAACCCTGGTATCCAAAAACACTTGAAAGCAATCCTGAAATCATGCAGAAAGCAGAAAGATTGCTCAACAAGAAATTAAATTAGGAGGCGTTATGCCAGAACTTTCACCAACTGTTATTTGGGCCATTGTGGGCCTTGCTTTAATCATTCTCGAAATATTCACCACGAGCTTTTTCTTGCTTTTTTTTGGTGTGGCTGCCCTGCTTGTTTCTTGTGTGCGCCTCTTCGGTCTGGACAACATTTCTATAGAGCTTCTAATTTTTGCCCTTCTCGGAGGGGCTGGCTTATTGTTTTTTCATCATCGTCTAAAAGAAGCTTTTAAGGCATCGGGAAAAAGCGTTTCTATAGACAAAGAAAAAGATATAACAGTCACTGAAGACATTCCCGCAGGTCAAAAGGGATCTATCAGACACCAGGGCTCTCCCTGGAAAGCCATCAACACCAGCGATGTTGATTTAAAAGAAGGCGATATCGCTATCATTGATAGCATTGATGGCGTTACACTTAATTTAAAGAAAAAATAACTGAAATACCCGCCTACAGCAACGTACTCAAATATTTTGAGTACGCAAAAATAGCGCGGAAAAGGAGATTATATGGATATTTTTGCTATTGGTGCACTTGTTTTCTTTGCCTTCATTGCTGTGATGAAAACAGTTTACATTGTGCCACAACAGAACGCGTATGTCGTAGAACGCCTAGGGCGCTATCACGCTACCCTGGAAGCTGGCATTCGGTTTATTTTCCCTTTCTTTGACAAGGTTCGTTATAAACATACATTAAAAGAAATCGTTCTCGATATTGAGGAGCAGGTTTGTATCACCAGAGACAACGTCCAGGTTGGCATTGATGGCGTGATCTTTTTCCGTGTTGTTGATCCTAAGTCCGCCTCTTATGGTATTACCTCTTTTGTTCCTGGTATTGTTCAGCTAGCCCAGACAACGCTTCGTTCAGAAATTGGTAAAATTGATTTGGATACAACCTTTGAAGAGCGCACAAAAATTAATAACGCCATTGTAGAAGCCGTCGATTTGGCAACAGATGCCTGGGGCGTTAAGGTTCTGCGTTATGAAATCAAATCCATCACACCTCCCAGAGATGTTTTAGAAGCCATGGAAAAACAAATGCGTGCTGAGCGTGAAAAGCGTGCCCAGGTCTTAGAGTCTCAAGGTGATCGCGATGCCAGAATCAACCGCGCTGATGGTCAAAAACAAGAAGTCGTCAAATACTCAGAAGCAGAAAAACTAAAGAAAATTAACGAAGCTCAAGGACAGGCGGAAGCCATTCTCGCCATTGCCTCAGCAACAGCTGAAGGATTAAAACAAATTGGCGATGCTATTGCGGGAAAAGGCGGTCATGACGCGGTTCAGTTGCGCGTAGCTGAAGAATACATCAAGGAATTTGGCAAGCTTGCCAAAGAAAGCAATACGCTTATTATTCCAGCAAGCACCAGCGATTTAAGCGGCATGATTGCAACCGCCATGTCTGTTTTTGATAAAACCAAAGGCAAAAAACAGCCTGATTGCGTATAACACATCATTATTTATAACACATCAGGGCCTTGGGTCTTAGAAGGGACTAAAGGCCCTGATGTTCAAAACACATAAAATGAAAAGACTCGTCACCCTTTTTTTTCTTCTCAGCCTTGTTTTCCTCCACACAACAGCCCTGGCTAAAGAGCCAAAAGTAGCCAAAAACAAGTACTTTGATGCTATCAAAGTTTATTTTGATAAAGACCACGCCCTTAACGACACCATTGAATTTGCCGTTTTTGATATGTCTGACACCAAAATAATCAACGATTCCCCGCGCATTGCAACAAATGAAAAACCTGACGATGAAAACCAAAACAGCTCGCTCAGCGCTCAAGAAGAGATCCAGGCAAGCCTGGACACGCTTCCAAAATATTTTTATCAATCACTCAAACAATACATTCTTGCCAATAACGTACCTGTAACATTATTTCCGAGCAAGTCGCCTGAATATGCTCTTCCCTTAAAACTCTACATTAAAGTAAAAAGAATACACCTCAAACCTTTTACACGAAACGCTCAGGGCCAGTATGGTCAGCCCGTTGAAATGCGCATCTATGGACAAATTAAAGACGAAAAAACAGGCAAAACACTTATTAAGTATTATGATGCTGCCACAAGTCATTTTGTGCTCGGCAATAAACAAGCGCCCAAAGCATTGGCCTCAATAACCCAACTACTAATGAGTGATCTCGCGCTTTATTTAAAAACAAAATATTAGCTCTTGTAGGCTTTAGTGAAAAGAAAATGAAAAAGGCCACAGGATTATTTGTGTGGCCTTTTTTGTGCCCAGAGCCGGAATTGAACCGGCACGAAGTTGCCCTCGGCAGATTTTGAGTCTGCTGCGTCTACCAATTCCGCCATCTGGGCAGGTAGAATATATGGCAGCCTATTCCACCAAACTTATAAATAGTCAATGTTCCACGCAGGATTTTTTTTTCGTGAAAGTTTGACAATCATGAACTAAGGGGCTCTTCATGAATGTATTTGGAAGTCTTTGTAAAAACTTTGTCGTCAATGAAAAACTATCTTTGCTCCTCTTTATTGGCATTACCCTCTGGGGAATCATCTCTTTTACACTTACCCCCAAACAATATAACCCGGAAATCACGGCACCTGCCTTTGAAATTACGGTGGGATTCCCAGGGCATACAGCTCAAGAAACCTATGAACTCGTCACAAAACCCTTAGAAGATGTCGTGCAAGAAATCCCTGGTGTTGACGAAATCTATTCACAATCTCATCATGGCGGACAGTCTATTGTTACGGTTCTTTTTGACGTTGGCAAAGACTTTGACCTCAGCAAAATTCGTCTGCGACAACGCCTAGACACGAACCTAAATCTTAAACCCCTTGGTGTAGAAAACATTTTAGTAGAAGCCATTGATCCTGACAATCTCGCTATCATGACTTTGGGATTATTTTCTGACACACTAGATCCTGTGTCTTTAAGAAAACAAGCGTTTGAAATTCGCAATGAATTGAAAAAGGTTAACGGCACATCGGTTGTGGCTGTAACAGGTGGTCGTCAAAGAGAATTTAGTATTACGCTCAACCCAGAGAAGTTAAAAGAAACAAAAACAGCTATTACAGAAGTGGCTCAAGCCCTTAACAACTCAAGTCTTTTACGTGTTTTGGGCACCATAAAAAACACAGAAACATTCCAAACCATTGAAACAACAGGCACTGTTCAAAACATAACAGACATCGAAAATATTGTCGTCACATCTAATGTTGAGCGCAGCTTGAAAATTAAAGACATTGCCACCGTTACCATAGACACGGTTGAAGATGATTCTTATGTAAATATCTATTCAAAAAACAAAGAAACAAAGCATGCTGTTCTCATCACTATTGCCAAGAAAAAAGGCGAAAACATTAGTAACATAACACAAGCCATTGAAGACAAAATAAAAGTGCTTCAATCAAAAACGCTGTTATTAAATAATATCAATCTCGATATTTTACGAAATGATGGGCGGGTTGCCAATGAAGAAATAACGCGCCTCACAGGAACTCTTATCCAGGCCATTTGTATTGTCTTTCTTGTTCTCTTTGCCTTCCTCAACGCCCGCGCCGCGATCATGGTTGCTATTACAATACCACTCACACTCCTTACCGTTTTTGGCATTGGACATTTAGCTGGCTATACGATCAATAGAATCACACTTTTTGCCCTTATTCTCTCGCTAGGTTTGTTAGTGGATAATGCTACAGTTGTTGTTGAAAACATTGTACGCAATAGAAGAGAAAACCCTGACTGGGATAAAGTCAAACTCATCACACTCTCTGTCTCTGAAGTTGGCACAGGTCTTTTTCTCTCAACCCTCACCACAGTTCTGGCCTTTCTTCCCATGAAGTTTGTTACAGGCATGATGGGCCCCTACATGGGGCCATTGCCCTTCTTTGTCTCAACCGCCATTATTGTTTCTCTTGTATACTCTTATACGATTGTTCCCTGGATGGCCTCGGTCTTCTGTAAAAACACGGGCCCGCAAGAATCAAAACAAAATCGATTTACAAAAATCTTTGCGCGCTTCATGAGGGCTTACACAAACGTTATAACAAACATTTTATCTTCGGCAAAAAAAAGAAAACGCGTCATTTTTGTTTGCGTGATCCTTGTTTGTCTTGTCATGACCTTTCCTGCGCTCAAGCTTCTTCGTTTCCGAATGTTGCCCAAAGCAGATAGAGAGCAAATGTACGTTTATTTAGAGCTCAACTTAGGGACAAGCATAGAACAAACATACCAGGTATCAAAAAAGCTAGCAGCCCACCTCACACAAGAAAATAACATTAAAAGCGTACAAACATTTGTGGGAACAAAGCCCATTCTCGACTTTAACGGCCTTTTTAAAGGGGCCTCACATAGAAAAGGAACACACCAAGCCTCGCTCAAACTCAACCTCACACACCCTGACAGTCGAGAAAGCACATCAGAGGATCTGGCATTAGTTTATCGCGCCAACATTGCAACATTTCTCAAAAAACATCCTGGAAGTGCCTTTCAACTTGTTGAAGACCCACCAGGACCTCCTGTGCGCGCAACCTTTTTTGTTAAAATCAAAGGATCAAACCGCGAACTCATTGAAAAAACAGCCCTTGATCTTAAAGACAAGGCACAACACATTAGCGAACTAAAAGATCTTGATACTAGCGTGCCAGAAGCAATGACAAAATACACACTCCGTGTAAACACAGAAAAAGCTGCCTTCTCTAAAGTCAGCACTGCTAGCATTGCCAAAACTCTTGAGGTTCTTTATCAAGGGTCAATCGTGGGCATCTATCATGATGACTCAAATCGCGAACAAGAATACATTGTCCTTCGTTTTGACAAAAAGCACCGCGAAAACATCTCTGGTCTTAACAACATCATGATCATAAATGACGTCGGCAACCCCATCCCAGTGAATCGCTTTTTAGAAATAACCAAAACACCAACCAACAACATAATTCTCGCGGACAACCGAGAACCTGTTGTTTATCTGTCTGGGGAAATGGGAGCCAGAAGCGTCACCTATGCGGCCATTGATTTCTTGAAACTGCTTTATAACTACACTCCCCCTGTTAGTGATTTAAAACGCACAAGCCTCTCTCTTATGGAAGCACGATATGAAGCGGCAAATAACAATTGGCTCAAAATTGAAATCGATGGAGAGTGGAAAATGACACTAGAAGTTTTTCGCGATCTTGGGCTTGCTATGGGAATTGCCATCTTGCTCATCTATCTCGTTTTAGTCGCACAATTCCGTTCATACTTAATTCCTCTTCTTATATCAGCCACCATCCCACTAGCTCTTGTAGGCGTTTTTCCCGGTTTTGCTTTTCTTTTTCTCACTGATCTCGTTTATTTTAGTGCCACATCAATGATTGGTGTCATTGCCCTTTCTGGCATTGTCGTCAATAATGCCATCATCTTGCTTGAATACATCATGATCAGCTTGGACAAAGGAACCAACCTAAAAGAAGCCGTCATCTCTGCGTGTTCTGTGCGCCTCAGGCCCATTGTGCTCACCTCTTTGACAACAATCTTGGGCTCTCTTACCATTGCCAGTGATCCTGTTTGGTCTGGTTTGGCCTGGTCCATCGTTTTTGGCCTCTCTCTTTCTGCTGTGCTTACATTGATCGTTTTCCCAACGCTCATTTATCATGCTTATGAAAAAAAGGGCTCTTTAAACTTTGATTCCTGCCGTCATAACCAATAACAAAGTACTTGCTCCTTATGAGCATTTTGATTAGTCTTTCGCCACTTGGAATCATTATGAAAAATTTATCTATAAACATCTCTATTATCATTGCGCTTTTTTCTCTTTCGCTTCTTAGTTCCTGCGCCACAAAGGAGGGCTTTTCGCTTGCCCAGCTCAACCAAGAAAAAGACATCACAGAATGCCAACTCCTCTTAAAGAAAAAGAAATATAAAAAAGCCCTCACTTGTTTTGAGGCTGTTAAATCACAGCACTATGGCGAAGCCATGGGCACAAGAGCTGATCTCGCCATTGCAGACACCTATTTTCGTAAAAAAGAATTTGAAGTGGCTGCTGAAGCCTATCGCCTTTTCATTGAGGCACACCCTTATCACGCCAAAGTGGCCTACGCCTATTACAAGGCAGGAATTAGCTATTTAAAACAAGCGCCTAAAGGCGTTGATCGGGATCAGTCTGATTTAGATAGTGCCATCAAGCTTCTTGAAACAGCCGTAAAATATTATGGACACACGCCTTATGCAAAAATGGCAAAACCCTACTATGAAGAGGCCCGATTAAAGCAGGCAAAAAAGCATTTTTATGTTGGTAGATTTTACTATAAAAACAAAGAATTCTTAGCCGCCATACCGCGATTTCAAACAATCATTACTGAATATGCCAAGCTGGGGCTCGACGAACAAGCCTTTTACTATTTGATTAAAGCATTAACAAACACAGAGCAAAAAGATCTTGCCCGCAAAATTCGTGGTGTTTTTGAAGAGCATTACCCTCATAGCTCTTATTTAAAACGATTGAAATAATTGTGCGCCATTGTGCGACAGGGGAGTCCTTATGAAAGACATTATTCAAACCATCCAAGAAGGAAAGTTTTTCTTTAAAACAGGAAATTACAAACAGGCTGAAGAGCTTTTAAAAAAGGTTGTTGCGCAAAAAAAGGATTATGCTGATGTTCACAATTGCCTTGGTATCATTGCTCACGAAGAAGGTCGTTATGGGGAGGCTATTAAATGCTTCAAAAAAGCACTGCAAACAAATCCTCGTTATACTGAAGCCATGCTCAACTTAAGTATTCTTTATAATGATCTTGG
>JAHJDR010000123.1 GCA_018812345.1 bacterium
CAACAAAATCCTCCGCAATCGCTTCACCACTTAAATCCTTCCCAAGAATTTCTTTATCAAATCTAGCTTTATCTGACTCCATACATATAGTTATTGATTGAGCCATAACATTATCGAAAGTTCATAATATTTATATAAAATATACAATGCTAAAACTGTTACTGCTGATATGTTAATTAAACAGAATAGCTTTATTCTTTGTTTAAGGAATGCTTTGTTTTCTTTGCATAAAAACCAAAACCTATACGTATCAATGATAAGGCCTGTACAAAAAAAACTGATATTCCAGTAGAGTGATGATTCGATAAACAATCCTACTAGTCTAACTAATATGCTGATTGAAAACGATGCAAAAAAAACTGACAAAAGAATTTGAAACCCAAACAATAAGCAAGGCAAAAAAGGTTTCTTGAGCAAATAAAGAACGGGCAAAAATATAAATGCAATACATAAAGCAATTTTCGCAAAGATGAGAAAAATCACTGTGAAATTCAAATGAAAACCTGTAGCACAAGTTGTTATAAGATTATAAGTAGTAGAATAACATATCAAGCATCCAGACAAAAATTGTATTACCCATAAGATGTTAAAGAGATTAAAATATTTATTTTTTTTATTATTCATACTTATTCTCATTGTATAAAATTAGTTTGAGTATATTTTAAAAACCTTTTGAGTCAAATCCATTTTTAGTATTTCAGCTAAAGGTCTTGTTGATGGAACCCATTCATACAAGGGTTTGCCTGATCCGAGTTCTGCTTTTATGCTATTTCTTGATGGTAATTTTTCAAAAAAACCCCAGCTCGAGGGCTTTCCATTTTTGCCCCAGACAATAATGCAACGTGATCCTCGCAAACCAGAGCCTGTGCCATATGCCATGCCAGCTCCATGATCAGGAGTGAAGCTTTCATTGCCCATATTTGTCCAGTTTCTTTCAATATGATATTTCATCATTGGATCATTGTTATAATATCCCTTTGTTGTTGGATCGCGATACACTCCAAGTGGGGATTCGTATTCCATTGATTCCAGGTCTTGTATTAATGCAGAAATATCTTTTTCACCAGGAAATGGCTGTCCCCCAGTTCCTGTTGGCAGAATGCTGCTTCCCAATGCGTTGCCTGCATAGGCACCAAGCAAGCCAACACCAAACAATAATACACCTTCCCAACCCCCTGTTGCATAACTTAAGCCTGCACTAGCTCCTAATGCTAACACAGTACCCATCGCTCCAAGTTGAGCAATTCCTTTTCCAAGACCACCGAGCAAGGCGCCGCCAACAATACCAAGTATGGCTCCAAATGCCATGCCTTTTATTCCAGAGGAAATTCCTCCTCCAATAGCACCACCAACTAAACCACCAACAACTCCAGCACAGACAAGTTGAGCGACTGAAGCATTAGCAAGCATTGTGGCAATGCCGCCTACCGTAGGGATACCAAGAGCGCCTAAGGTCGCCATGCTAGCTACCGCGCCAACAGCAGCCCCAATAAAAGCCCCAGCAATCTTCTTAAACCAACCCCAAAAACTATGCCCTGATGGGTCGATATATTTCAAGGGATTATTTCTTACGTAGGCGTAGCGGTTATAGCTTTGGTAATCTGTGGCGCTGGGGAGGACGGTGTCTGCTTGGATAAAGCGGGCTAACTTGGGATTATAATAACGAGATTTGTAGTAATACAAGCCAGACTCAATGTCATATTTTTGACCTGTAAATTCGGGACTAAAATCAAAGTTGGGATTGAGAATGTATTTTTCTGTGCCAAAGGGATTGTACTCAATGCGCTGAATGAGATCCCCACTATTATACCAAAGGCCACGATGTTTACCACCATCAGAGCTACCTTCTGTTAAAAGATGTGCTGACCCTAAATGATCACCATGAACATAATAAAAATACGTATCATCTGATTGTGGTGTGGGTGGCACGCCTGAATCACCGGCATGCGCTTGCAAGAGCGGGAGTTGAATGGAGAAAACGAGTACAAGAGCAAAACAAACCATCTTTGCCGCAAAATTACAGGGTAGGGCATACAAGGTTTCCTGAAACGTGCGAGCCATGGCCTTATAGGTTGTCAGTACACTATGAAAAACATGTGCTGGGTAGTAATTAAATTTATCTGTAAACGATAAGATCTTTTTATTTTTTAAACGAACCAAATACCATGAACGTCTTGATGACACCGGACGCATGAGCAAGAAAATTCCCAGAATAAATGCCAACATGAAATAAGGCATGAGCACAGCCACACGGACAGTGGGTTTAATTCCTGTGGAGCGCAAACTTGCGCCCATGGGGGCTAGAATGGCGTCAATAGTGCCCAAACATTTTGTAGCCACTTTTTGAGAACCTGCAAAAATATTAAGGTGAATAGTTTCTCCACGAATTTCAATAGCCTCACCCAAGTAATGCGTTGTTGATTGTGTTACATGATTGTAACTATCTAAACGACTCACTGCTTTGGCAACACGATTGCCTGTATAATCATAAGCGTACTCAATGATATTGCCATTAGTCATTTCCACGCGCGTCAGTTGGTTTTGCGCATTGTAAGTCATGATGCGTTCAGAATCTGTGAGCATATTGCCATTGTCATCATATGTGAACGTGCGTGAACCAATATTTGTGACAGCATGTGGTTTGGGGGTATTATATTGATAAACATCCGCCCCAAATTCTTTTGAGTTGGTGAGAATATTTCCTTGATTGTCGTAAGTAAGGCTTTGCGCTGTGGCGCTATCTTGTGGTTGGTAAGAGGTTAAACGGCTCAAGGTATCATAAGCCACACTGGAAAGTCCGCCTGTGCCTGTTGCATTTAATAAGTCATTAATTTTTGTGAGGTTTGAATATTCATCATACTCATAACTACGTTCACTATAACTCGTTCCATTTTTAGAAATAACATAACTTTGCATGCGGTGACTGTTGGGATAATAAGAATAGTTTTTAACCACGCCATTACCATAGGTTTCAGCCAACAGCTTACCTTGGTCATCAAAACCTGTAGCGGCATCAATAGAATAATAAATATCACCACTAGCATCACAGTTTGCTTGTGAGCAAAGTTGTTCCAAAGATCCAATAGTATTGTAATCATAATAGAGATTCTGATTTCCTGGATACGAGGTAGATTCTAATTGACCATGCGCATTGTAGGAAAATGTTTGTTCAAAGTCACCCACACCCTCAATGGTGCGCGTGATTTTTTCTGTGCGGTGATACGCACTATCATAACTAAAACGCGTTGTGCGTAAAAGTGTGCCACTGCCATCATGCTCTTCAATTTTATAGAGCTCGCCATCAGTAACAGTATGATCAGCATCCCCCGTATCATAAGAATGGGTCACTGTTTTTTCTAAAATAGCACCAGCTAGATAATAAGAAGCTGTGAGTATACGCCCCGCACTGTCATAGACATTCGTGGAATAATTTCCAGCACTATCAGTTTGTTTATAAAGTTGGTTGCTTGTATTGTATTCATAAGTCCAAGTGCCTAAATTAGCATCGCGCATCAACGTTTTGCGACCCAAGTTATCATATTCCAAATAAACCAATTCTTGGCCATTGATGGTGACTTGTTCTAAATCACCAACAGTGTTGTATTCGTATTCAAGCTCATTGTTTAAGGGATCAACAACGCTAACAAGTCGTTCATTATAATCATACGTTTCTTGGACTTCTTTTCCCAAACCATCAGTCGTTGTTTTTTGAACGTAACCATTTGAAAGAACATTGTAAGCATAGGAAAGGGTTGTGATGGGTGAGCCCACATCGCCACCAGGAGACTCTTGATAAACAACCCGGCCTTGATAGTCCTTGATTGCAGTATGAACAGGTACGCTTCCAGGAATGGTTGTTGCAAAGGTGCAGGTATTCTCACGGGTGGGTTCTGATTGATATGATACTTGTCCGCCATTTTCTTGTCTCGAATACACTACGCGGTATTTAGCATCTTCTGTGTAAGCACATTTTTGTAACACAAATCCAGAGGCATCTGAATAAGTGATTATCATGGGGGTTGTGTTTGTGTCAGAATAATCAGGTTGTGGTTCAAACACAGATGTTTTGAGTAAAGTGATATTTTCCCAGTCTTCTACATCAGCTGTGATGTATTCATACGCATAGGATTTTACTTCAGTCTCTGTGCCGGTACTACTACGTACATATTCAACAAGTGGTCTGCCAAAACCATCGTGTTCTGTACGAGTGGCGACACTTGTGCTTGCGATGACTTCATTAGGTTTTCCTAAAATACGATTGTAATCTCTTGTCGTCGTGAGCGTATTACCTGAGGGCAGGGTCATACTTTCTTGAGTGGGAAATAAATTATTAACATCATAGATAAATGACTTGGTTACGCTGTCAATGTCAGTCATGGTTTGCAAATTACCATTTGTAAAATAATTGCGCGTTACTGTGGCATAATTTGAGCCACTGATCCAACTGTTTTCTTCCAAAGGATTGCCTTTGCTATCATAGACAAAATC
>JAHJDR010000124.1 GCA_018812345.1 bacterium
CACAACGTCTTCAGTTGCCTCAACATCTTCCCACTCGCTTGCAATGATTACCCCCATAATTGTCTTAATAATATCTTTTGGGCCTTTACTAACGTTTAAACTCATATTTTATTCCTTTTAATCAACGTTTGCCTTCAGAATGAGAAAGGATATCGTCGTTCCTTCAGGGCTGCTAGTTTCAATCCATATTCTTCCATGTAATTGTACAACCATTTCTTTGCACAGGGCTAACCCAAGGCCTGTTCCTTTATAACCGCTTCCGCTAACAGGTCGAGTGACCTGCGAAAACTTATTAAACAATTTATTTTGACCTTCTTTGTCAATTCCTGAACCATCATCGGACACACTAATTTTGATATAATGTTTGTTTTTTTCAAGAAAAGGTTCCACATTAATTTTTATGAAACTTCTTGTAAATCTAACAGCATTATTTAGTAAATTAATTAACACTCTTGTCAGGAGGTCTTCATCAACATAAACAATGAAGTCACTTGTCGTACAGCTAGTTTGCAACTTAATGTTTTTATCAATCTCTAAGGTCTGATCTGAAACAACACTATCAATCACATCCTGTAAAACGACCTTTCTAAAATTAATAATAGCATTCTTTGACTCAAAGCGAGCCAGCTCTAATAGATTATCTATAATTTTTTGTAGACGACTCGACTGACGATCAATAATATCTATAAACTTTTTTTGTGCCAGAGTAAACTCGTCTGTTACCATGCCTAAACTTTGAATACCTGTACGAATAACAGCCACGGGGTTACGCAATTCATGTGCTACGAGACTATTGAAATCATCTTTTCGTATTTCAAGTTGTTTTTGCTTTGTAATATCTCTGGCTATTGTAACGCTACCACTAATTATGCCATAAGAAGAATAAAGCGGAAATGTTGTAATGAGCACATATTTAATGCTGCCTTTTTTTGTTTTCCTTTTCGTTTCATATGATATGATTTTTTTGCCCTGCTTGATTTGTTTTATAAAGTATTTGTATTCTTTTTTACGGTCATCAGGAATAAGCCTTTCAAATGTGTGCCCCACTATTTCCTCTGGACTATAACCATAAAATATTTCAGCACCATGATTCCAAAAGGTGATAATGCCATCAATGGTACGTGTAAAAATGGCATCCTGACTTGATTCAATAATGGCTTTATAAATTTCTGATTCTTTTATTGTGTGTTCAACACCCACGTTAGGAGCTGTTTTTTGGCTTCGTAGTTCGCTATCGCTCATTATCACCACCATATCTTTGAATAAAAATCCGATTGTATTATATTTTCTTTAACATTGAGATTAATAGATGTTTTTTGATGAAACTACAATGTGATTTCTTCTTTATTTTACAAAAAGTTATCAAATCCAAAAGCAATAAATAAAGATTCTTTTCTCCTTTGTAAACCTAAACGCCTACACTCTTTTCGCTATAAGAGCAGGAAAATTGACGTTTACGAGTCAACAGTAGTATTCTGCCAGCTATGGATAATAAACCTCAACCTATTGGTCTTTTCGATAAATAAAGCCCCCATGAGAACGTTGTTTATCCCAATGCTCTTTAATAATTATTTTTTTCTTCGAAACGCACAAGGTTTTAAGGCATTTGTTTCACGCCATACGTTACGTTTATTCTTTTGAGCAATCATCTCTGCATCAATATACAAAGCAGGATCATAATTATACTTATCTTTATCGATTGGATAATCTTTGCATGTTGGACGGTAGTAATAAGCTAAACCTTCTTTTATGAGAGCCAGTCCTACGTCTTCTCCATTCGCATAGATATGACCTAAAGCTCTTTTATAAAAATCCATACCAGAACCTACTGGTTCAAAAGTTAGTTTTTTTCCTTTTAACAGTTTTATTAATTTTGATTTTGCCTCATTACCAAAAGCTTGATTATATTCTGGTGCATCTATCCCTGCAATCCTTACTGGAAATTGTGCACGACCATCAGTCATTATAAAAGAATCTCCATCTACAATAGAGCTAAGTGCATATATGTATTTGTTTTCAGAACAATCAGGACACACAGGACAATCTTGTTTAACGATCTCTGTTATATTTGGTGTACATGAAATACAAACTAGAAATAATGAAATGATGACAATTTTTTTCATGAAAAGAAGAAAACAAACAAAAGACTCTTAGTCAATCCTAAACCTCAATCCCCCAATTTGCTGATAGGACTTTTTTGGGAAAGGCAAGTAACATGTCTTCTGGAATCATCCACAAAGGCACACGCCCACCAGGATCCACATCAAATTGATAGGTGATTTTTGGTTTATCACCTAAATCCAAAGTCCATGAACCATGATTGTAGGGTGTATAAATGGCTTCGGGATCAGCGGCGAAAACAGCTGGGAAATGATCTAACGCATAATCTTCACTTAAACTATGCCAGTCAATGCGCACGCGTTTATCACTTTCTTGAACCACACGCATGGCCATAATAAAATGACGAGATTTACCACCTGGAGGTGGTGCCGTACGTTCATAAATAAGCTCATAACCTTGTTCCAAACCAAGGTTATAACTATCTAACAGAACATCAGCATCCATGTATTTAGCATCTAAGGGATACGAGTCGCCATCAAAAATAACATCGATAAACTGATCGATAGTTGGCAATTTATTATTGTTTATTTCTGATAAATCAAAATCTATTTTTACGTGTTTGACACGATCCGGTTCTGGTGGTTTTCTGATAATATCAAGAGGCTCAAGCAAACCTGTATCGTCACGATAGTCAGCAGAAGCATAGAGAACAGAAGGCAGGCGAAAATTATTTTGCTCTAAGGCTTTTTCTTTGAGCTGATAGTAATCAAGAGCAACAACTTTATCCTGATAAAATGCGTCGTTTTTAACGATTGGCTTCTCTTCTAATAAGGCAGGGGTAATGTTTTTTGCATTGCTAACAAATGCCATAAAAACCACCTTTCTGAAATGTCTATGAGTATTAGATCGGAGCCAATCAAAAGACGCAACAGACAACATGTAAATCTCTTGTGCAATGTGATAGAAATGTAACAACAACGACAATGGGGGACGGGTATTATGACTAAATCATGAGTCGTGGTCCGGCTAAGGGGAATCGCCGCATGACATTGATTTTGACATTGATTTTGAGACAAAAGGGTTTTTTGCGAAATTGTGCTGATAATTATTATAAAAAATCGTATAAGCTCACCCTAAGAATATATAATTTAGGCTGTCTGTTATGACGATTTTTTTGGCAACATTTAAAGCTGTTTTAATTTTCTTTGCTGTAGGCCTTATTGGTTTTACAGTTGTCGCACGCCGTCGTGTTCCCGAAGACATTCACCGAACACTCACACCTCTGGTTCTTGATATTGGTTTGCCCAGTCTGGTATTTTTTAACATCATGACTCGCTTTGAACCCAGTGCCATTCCTAATTGGTGGCAAATCCCCCTTATTTGGATGGCGTTCACAACAGGGACTGTTCTCTTTACACTCCTCGTTCGCATGCTCGTCAATAAAACAAACAAACCAGAGTTTTCTTTGTCACTGCTCTACCCAAACAGTATTTTTCTACCATTAACAATTCTTCCTAGCATTTATGGCGTAGACACGATCACAATCACCTATCTCTTTATCTTTACCTTACTCTTTCCTGCATTTGCTTTTAACACGTACTGGTTATTTTTTAAAAAAACACCACAAAACAAATTTGATCTTTCAAAAGCCATCAATCCTATACTTATAGCTACTGTACTAGCCATCATTCTCAAAAAAACGGGAACCTCTGATTATGTGCCCGGGTTTATCATTGAGCTCAGTCGTTTCTTAGGCATGATCACCCTACCCCTTGTTATGATCATGGTGGGCGGTTCCATCTACATGTATGCTAAAAAAAGCAAATTTGTTGCCTGGCGCTCTCTTGTTTATTTTGTGCTCACAAAAAATATCATTCTACCCGTTATTGTTATTTTCGTATTATCTTTTTTTGAGTTGCCAGAACATTTGGCCTTGATCATGGTCATGATCAGTGCAGCCCCACCCATTAGTGCGGCCCCTATTTTTGTGGAAAAAGCTGGCGGTAATACAGCACTCGCCAATCAATATTTACTGGCAAGCTTTGTTGCGTGTCTGGTGACCATGCCTGTGGTTCTTTGGATTTTTAGCCAGCTCTAAAAAGAAAGGAACACTATGATTAAAATTGCTGTCCTAGCTCTCTCTGCTTCTGCAGGGGCTATATCACGTTATGCCCTTGGTGATTTAGCGCTCCGCATTTTTGGCCCCAGTTTTCCTGTAGGCACCTTTTTGGTTAATGCTCTAGGCTGTCTCATTGTTGGCTTTTTAGGAACATTTTTTGAAAACACATCTTTTCTCACACCTAATTTACGCCTGGCCATTTTTGTGGGCTTTTTAGGATCCTTCACAACCTTTTCTAGCTTTGCCTTTGAAACGTGGAGCTTGTTTAAACAAGGCGATCTCATGTTTGCAGGACTTAATGTTTTGGGTAGTTTTCTCGTTTGCTTTGCAGCCCTGTTTATTGGTGTCTATATTGCTAAATTTGTTTTAGCTACGGGATAATGACATTACCTTCTTCAACAACATCTACCCCATGATAAATAAATTCTTTGGCTTGGTTGTTGGTGATTGTAAAACCTGGGCCATACGATCCTTCCCTAATTTCAATACAACCATTGTGAATCACATTATTATTAATAACATTGTTGTTCTCACCCCAAAATTGCCTGTTATATGTATTAGTCATTGTAAGTGCAAAAACAGTAGCAGAGATGGCGCTATTAGTTCTAATGATATTATTTAGTTATGAGTAGATGCCTGCCAAAGACACGTATTATATAGATAAGAATTGCCGGAATTATCAGAATGAGAAATTGCGTCTAGCAACGCGGGGTCAGGGGGTCGCAGGTTCGCTGGGCCTCGGGGACGATGAATGGTGTTCATTGTACAGTATCTAGTGCCCCGTGGGGGATGGGAAAGTTTGCATTTCATGAAAAACTCATCCACTGGACACTGAGCACTGAACACTAGACGCTAGACGACAGACGACAGACGACAGACGCTAGACGTTGGCACCCAGGCACTCCGGTACCAAGTTACCCCCCCGATCCAAACTTGCCTTTCAGTAATAGCTCCTGTAAATCCAAACCCAAAGGAGACAAATTATGAAAAAATTTACTAACCCTCAAGAAATTCTCGATAACACAAGTCTTGTTCAAGATTTTATTGAACTCACAAAAATTAATACCGCCTCTGATGAAAATGCCACAACCTGCCCCTCTTCCAAAGGCCAATTAGAAGCTCTCAGTCTCCTTAAAGAAAAACTCATTCACTTAGGTCTTGATGATGCCACCATTGATGAAAAAGGATTTCTTTTTGCCACACTTCCTACAAATCAAACTAAAGCTAAAACCATTGGACTCCTTGCCCACATTGATACATCGCCAGAATTTAGTGGCGAAAATGTGAACCCACAATTTCATGAAAACTATAATGGTGAAACAATCTCACTCAAAAATGATATCACCATTTCACCTGATGACTATCCTGAACTCAAAAAATGTGTCGGTGACACCGTCATTACTACTGATGGCACAACATTGCTGGGCGCAGATGACAAAGCCGGCATCGCTGTAATTTTGACAGCACTCAAAATTTTGCAACACAACTCTGATATCCCCCGCCCAACACTGCGCATTGCTATCACACCTGATGAAGAGCTCGGCACAGGCGTGCAGCACTTTGATATTGAAAAATTTAATGCTGACTGTGCGTACACGCTTGATGGTTCTTTCGAAGGCTATCTTTGTTTTGAAACCTTTAGTGCGGATAAAGCCATAGTAACCATTACGGGTCTCAACACGCATCCGGGCTATGCCAAAGACAAAATGGTGAGCGCACTACGCCATGCAGGCAAATTTATTGCCGCCCTTCCTCAAAAAGAAAACCCTGAACACACAGATGATTATGAAGGATTCTATCACCCCACACATATAGAAGGTGGCGTATCTGAGGCTAAAATTTCCTTTATCTTAAGAGATTTTGATGATGAAAAACTCGCCAACAGAACGCGTGTGATGAATGAGGTTAAAGAACAAATCCTTAAAGAAGAACCACGCCTTAAAATTGATGTGAACATTCAGCGCCAATACCGCAACATGAAAAACCACATAATGAAATCCCCTGAAGTCATTGAAAAGGCAAGACAAAGCATGAAGGTTACGGGCATCACTCCTGTTGAACGCCCTATTCGTGGTGGCACTGATGGTTCCACTCTTTCAGAAAAAGGCCTACCCACACCCAACATCTTTGCTGGCAGCATGGCCTACCATGGACCCAAAGAGTGGATTTCAACCCGCGTCATGGGTCTAAGTGTCTGTAATATATTGAATCTTTTACAGCTTTGGGCTGAGTAAGATCAGACACACAAACCTTGCACTCCTCCTTGCCCTTCGATATAGAATCAGCAAATCTTAAAGCCAAGGGAGTCTTTATGTCAGAAAAAAATAAATTAGAATATGGTGCCTATCAGGTTGTTAATAATTGCTTACGTACTAAATCTACAGATAGAGTTTGCATCATCACAGACAAAATTACCGTGAACCTCTGTGAGGTCATGAAAAATGAATTTTTAAAAGTAACAGATAACGTAAAACTCTTTCTCATGGAAGATCATGGACAAAGAGATGAAACCGGTGCAAACCCTATTAAGTTTCCTGAAGAAATCGCGACTTATTTAAAAACCTGTCAGGTCAGCGTGTATGCTGCTCGTGGCCTTAAAGGCGAACTCCCTACTTTTAGAACACCCATGACCAAAATCACGGATGAATGCAATATCCGACATGGTCACATGCCTAACTTGAATCAACTCCTCATGGAAACAGGCATGAATGCCGATTATGCACAAATCAAAGAAAACAATCTCAAGATCATGAAATTTGTTGAAGGTGCTAAAACAGCCAAAGTCACAACAGATGCAGGCACAAATATTGATGTGACTTTTAATCCTGAATGGAAGTGGTTTAACTGCGATGGCAACATCCAGCCAGGACACTGGTCAAATCTGCCTGATGGCGAAGTTTTTACCTGTGCCTATGATATCAATGGTACGCTTGTAGTTGACGGCGTTCTCGGTGATTTTATGAATGCTAAATACGGTGTTATTTCAGAAACACCTGTGACCTTCACGTTTAAAGATGGTCGTGTAGAAAGTTTTTCATGTCCTAATAAAGACATTGAAAATGACATTAAAGAATACATCACGATTGATGAAAACGCCAACCGAGTTGGTGAGTTTGCCATTGGCACAAACCTTGGCTTAGAAAGACTCGTTGGTAATCTTTTACAAGATGAAAAATTCCCTGGCATCCATGTGGCTCTCGGTCATGGTTATCCTGAAAAAACAGGCTCTGATTGGGATTCTGATGCGCATCTTGATATGGTTGTGACAAAAACAACTGTAGAAATTGATGGCAAGAAGATCATGGAAAAGGGGATCTTTTTAGTATAAATTAACCTGTTTTAAAAAGTTGGCGGTACCTTTTTCGTTCGCCCGCCGTCGCCAAAGGCTATGGCGGGTTGAAAAAAAGTGGAACGTCAACTTTTCAATTGGAGAACTATTTATGTGTGAACAAGACAACAGATTTCAAACTATGGGACAACAATTTCAACGTCGTTCGTGGGCAGAACCTTGGAAAATTAAAATGGTTGAACCCATTGAAATGAGAACACGAGAACAACGTGCACAAGCGATTAAAGACGCTGGCTACAATACCTTCTTACTCAGATCAGAAGATGTGTATATTGATCTCCTCACAGACTCTGGCACAAGCGCTATGAGCGATCGTCAATGGTCTGCCATGATGATGGGTGATGAAGCCTATGCAGGTAGCCGTAACTATTATGAACTGGAAGCCACTGTTCAAGAATACTATACATACAAGTATTTCGTTCCCACACACCAAGGTCGTGGTGCCGAACACATGATCAGCCAAGCTGTTATTAAAAAAGGCCAATACGTTCCCGGCAACATGTATTTTACAACAACGCGTTTGCACCAAGAAATGGCTGGCGGTATATTTGTTGATGTTATTATTGATGAAGCCCACAACACCATCAGCGACCATCCTTTTAAAGGAAATGTTTGTCTCGACAAACTCACAGCTCTCATTAAAGACAAAGGAGCGGAAAATATTGCCTATGTGAGCATTGCTGGCACTGTGAACATGGCTGGCGGGCAACCCATGAGCATGAAAAACGTAAAAGACTTACGGGCTCTTTGTGATCAATACAATATCAAACTTTATCTCGATGCCACGCGCATGGCAGAAAATGCTTTCTTCATTCAAGAACGCGAAGAAGGTTATGCTAATGTATCTATTAAAGACATCTTAAAAGAATTCTGCTCCTACACAGATGCCGCTTGGATGAGCTCTAAAAAAGATCACCTTGTTAACATTGGTGGTTGGCTTGCTGTTAATGACGAAGCTCTTTTTGAAAAATTGCGCAACATGGTTGTTATTTACGAAGGCCTACACACTTATGGTGGCATGGCTGGCCGTGATATGGCCGCTCTTGCTCAAGGCATTCGTGAATGTGTTAATGAAGACCACATGGCTTCACGTATTGGTCAAGTACGCTACTTAGGTTCCTTGCTTGAAAACTGGGACATTCCTATTGTGAAACCCATTGGTGGTCATGCTATTTTCTTAGATGCTAAAGCCTTCTACCCCCACATTCCTCAAGATCAGTTCCCTGCACAAACACTGGCAGCTGAACTCTACCTTGATTCCGGAGTGCGTTGTATGGAACGTGGTAATGTGAGTGCAGGACGTGACCCTGTAACAGGCAATCACCGTTTCCCAAAACTAGAACTCGCACGCCTCACAATTCCCAGACGTGTTTACACACAAGCACACATGGATGTTGTGGGTGAAGCCATTAAGGCCTGTTTTGACAATCGCAATAACACCAAGGGTCTTAAGATGGTTTATGAACCTGAGTACTTACGGTTCTTTCAAGCGAGGTTTGAAAGCTTATAAATGATGTGAAAAAGTTCCAGAGTTCCAGGGTTTTATATTTTACTATGACTCTGGCACTTTGGAACGGCGGCTTTGATTCTTCTACTTTTTTATTTCTGCCACAATCTTTTCCCAACGAGAAAAATAAACAAGGCTCTGTGAGTAAATGTATTGGATTTTTTTTAAATCAGATAATGGTTTGAATAAATAATCATAAGCGCCCTGAGAACGACTCATGAGCACATTTGTCAGGTTTTTTTCTGTGGCTGTCATGATGACAAAGGTGTCACCACGCATTTTTTTGATTTCTGTGAGAAAAGCCAAATCATCTGTATCGGCCTGATCAACATGGCTAAAAACAATGTGAAATGGTTTGTTCTGAAACTCTTTTAAGCCTTGGTCGCCATCAGCAACAGTTATTACCTGACATTTTTTTTCTTCAAAAAAAGAGCTCAACTGCTTTTGAACATCTTCTGATGGCTCTATAATAAGAACACGAAAATCTTTTGGCATCATGTTTATCTCCTCAGCCCTTTCTTTCCAATATCTTTTCTATAATGAACACCTTCCCACTTAATTTGCTTCACCCCCTGATAAGCCTTAGCAATAGCTGTCTTAAGATCACGATCTTTAGCTGTGACCGTTAAGACACGACCTCCATTGGTAATAAACCCTTCTTCAGCACGTTTTGTGCCCGCATGATAAACATCGATATTTTTATCATCAATGCTATCACAACCTGTAATGAGAATTCCTTTTTTATAGGCCCCAGGATAGCCTTCACTGGCCATCACAACACACACAGCTGTTTTAGATTCAAATACCGGTTCATAGGAATCAAGTTTACCATCCAATGCGGCTAATATGAGTTCTACAAAATCAGATTTTAATAATGGCAACAAAACTTCTGCTTCTGGATCACCTAAACGACAATTGTACTCTAAAAGTTTGGGTTTACCATCACTAGAAATAATAAGGCCGGCATACAAAAACCCCACATAGGGTTTGTTCTCTGCTGCCATACCCGCGATTGTTGGTTTAATAATGTTCTCAATAACATCTTTTCTTAAGGCAGGGGTTATAATGGGTGCAGGCGCATAGGCTCCCATACCACCTGTGTTAGGGCCTTTATCGCCATCAAAAACAGGCTTGTGATCTTGAGATGCCGGAAAAACAACAAAGTTTTTTCCATCACAGACAACAATGAAAGAAGCTTCCTCGCCCTTAAGAAATTCCTCAATAATAATACGTCGCCCCGCATTGCCAAACTTTTCATAAAGCATCATATCATTGATGGCGACTAATGCTTGTTCTTCATTCTGCGCAATAACAACACCCTTACCCGCAGCCAAACCATCTGCTTTTATCACGATAGGATATTTTTTTTGTTTTTTAATATATTCTTTTGCCAAACTGGTTTCTTCAAAAAGTTCACTTGTCGCTGTTTCAATACCATAACGCTGACAAAATTCTTTTGTATATATTTTTGAACCCTCTAACATGCTGGCGGCCTTACTGGGTCCAAATATTTTGAGTTTCTCTTGTTCGAAGGCATCAACAATACCCAATGTAAGAGGCAACTCAGGACCTACAATAGCAAGATCAATTTGATTCTTTTTAGCAAACTTAAGAAGCATGTCAACATTGTCTGGTGGAATATAAGTACACTCAGCAAGGGCTTCCATGCCGGCATTGCCAGGAGCGCAATAAACCTTTTCCACTTTATTTGATTCTAAAACTTTTTTTAATATCGCGTGCTCGCGACCACCTGAACCAATGATTAGAACTTTCATGTTGTGCGATATAAATTTTGATGTGTTAAAGTGCAACGACTTTTAAAGGCTTAATTGAAGTGCAAACGCTTTCTTTTTTCTTTCAATTTGCGTCTGAGTTTTTGTGCAACATCTGGTTTTTCTTGATCAAAATCAACCATGATCACATCGCTATCATCTTCTTTTGATTGAAAAACCTTAATTTCTGAGATGTTCGTAATATCATCAAAATCATCGTAATATTCTGCACTTGCTTCAATAGCAGGTTGATAGGCTTCTTGTTCTTTAATGATATTTTGTTGCATAAGCGCTGCCACAACTTCAGGTACTTCAAACATTTCTTCTTCTTGAATCACAGGCACTTTTGTCTGTATTTTTCGCGGAATAATAGTGGTCTCTTTTTGTGGTACATTTTTGGCTATCTGACTTGCTTCAGCAGAAACAATAGATTCCCATGTTTCTAAAAGTTTTTTATCAAAAACAATGGGCTCAGGTTTACGACGCTTTTCTTCTGGTTCAATAAACTCTTCAAGATTGGCTTTTTCTTCTAGGGAGAGGGAAACGGGCGACTGTGCGTCTGTCGTCTGTCGTCTATCGTCTAGCGTATGATGAGCTTCAGGTTTAGAGATTGGCTTTGGTTCGTCACTCGTCGCTCGTCGCTCGCCTGCCCCGTTTTCGGGGTCGTGCATGTCTGACTCGTTGTACGTACTGTGTTGTGCGTACTGCGATTCTTTTGGGCCTTCAACACCCTCTTCTTCCTCTTCCTCAACAGCGGGTTGGGAGCGGAGTAGTGCCATTATGTCATCATCGTCATCATCTATCTCTTCGCTTGCCCCGTTTATCCCGTATGCGGGGTTTGCGGGGTCGTGCGCTTGCCCCGTTTGCGGGGTCGTACGCTTGTCCCGTTCGCGGGGTTGTGCGTTTTGCGGTTTATTTGGCTCTTCTACTTCTTTATAAATCTTTTCTTGTTCTGAGAACTCTGCGTCGATTTCTTCTTGTTTCTTTTCTGCTTGTTTAGCCGCAATCGTTTTGCCGTCTATATCGGCTACGTTGTGATGGGCATGCCCCACTAGCTCCGCTACAGTTTCCCCATCTTTAGGATAAAAAGCATAGCCAACAGTGACGTCAGGTTTAAGCTTTGTTTTTTCATCTTTAATGAAAAAATCCTGTTCAAAAACATTTTGCTTATAACGAGAAATAATATTGTAAAGATTTTCAGAGTCTGTTTCCGCTAATAAAATGGCAAACGTATCATCATCGTATTGATAGAGCCCATCATAACCACGACAAACCTTTTTCAGTGTTGTGGCCAACTGAAAATTAAAACGATTGGCGCCCTCAGGACCATGTTGTTTTTTGATATCTTTAAATGATGTAAATTTTAACAATAACAATGTTAAGGGATTATTGTGTCTTTTCGCGCGTTCAATTTCTTGAGTAGCAAAAACTTCAAAACTTTCTCTGCGAAATAATCCTGTGACCTCATCACGCGCATTGAGAAGAACTTGTGTAACACGTTGGCCTTGCTGTACATAGAAAAAACGATAAAGGGCTGTGCCCAGAAAAAGCGCATATGCTAAGATAAGAAGAGCCCCCGCCAGCAATAACAGAAATATATAGGTAGTGTTTTCATGAAACCGTGAACTCTCAAAACGCGTTTCATTCCAGAAATAATTATTATAGACCCCCGCCAAATAATGAAGACCTAAATAAATTTCAGAAACATAGTTTTCTTCTTCTTGCAATAACACCATTTGCTCAGAAGCATCTTGGTTTTCAGTAAAGCCATTTACCAAACCACTGGCTCGTGTAAAATACTGATCAATATTTATTTGTAAGAGATAAAACACTTCCTGAATGTTTTGCGCATACGATTCTGGAGCACGTGTTTCGCGCTTTTGAAAATTTGTGAGGTAACGATTTAATTTTGAACGAACAGTAGACGAAGGACTGGCAGAGCCCTCAACCCAAAAAGGAAAAGAAGCTTTATTGTAGCTTTCTAACCGTTGGAATTGGTCTTTAACAGAAATTTTTGCTTGCCTGGCATATGTGAGCACAGAATTGTCTGCTGTTGCGAGGTATTGTTTTACGAGTTGATGATAAAGAAAAAGCTGGGTTTCAACTTGTTCGAGAGATTGTAAAGTATTCTTCTGGGCATTGGCTTCTGAAAAGTTTTTTTCATCGTACTGAATATAATTATGATAATAAGAATACACACTCGCACCAATAAAACAGATTAAGATAAAAAAGAATAAAACGAGGTGAATTTTTATGTGACTTTTTTTTGTCATGATCCTTCATTCATAGAAAAGTATATTAGAGTGCCATTTACAAAAAAAGACAATACTTGCAACAGGTTTTATCACTTCTGGGACTAAAATCCTTGGTTGCCAAAAAAAGTTATCCACATTAGTAAAAAATAGAAACTTTAATATGATCTAGTGACTTTTATTTATATGACCATAACGATCAAGCGAAAAAAAATATCATTTTTGGAAAAGTTGTATGTCGTTGAAATCATCAAAGGAATGCTCATAACTGGCCGTCACCTCATCTCTAATATTATCAGGCCAAGCCGTATGATGACAGTAAACTACCCAGAGGAAACAAAACCCATAGATGAAGGCTATCGCTCAGAACATCGTCTCATGCAAAGAAAAGACGGCTCAATCCGCTGTACAGCCTGTATGCTCTGCGCCACAGCCTGCCCTGCTGATTGTATCCACATTGAAGCAGCTGAAGGCCCTCATGCCAAAGCGGAAAAATATGCCAAAGTCTACACCATTGATCATCTTCGCTGTGTGTACTGTGGCTACTGTGTTGATGCATGCCCCTGCGATGCTGTT
Organism: bacterium; assembly: GCA_018812345.1. Classification (GTDB taxonomy): domain Bacteria; phylum UBA10199; class UBA10199; order UBA10199; family JADGCS01; genus JAHJDR01. The sequence continues at coordinate 13,637 of JAHJDR010000124.1, forward strand.
CGCATGGACACACAAGTTCCCGTAGATGCCTTCACCAAAAGAGAAGATTTTGTTAGAGATATTAATTACTTAAAAGACAATCATGGCGATAAGGACCCGGTGTCGGTGGCTGATTACCCGTAAAAGGTCGTGCTAGCGTCTAGCGTCTAGCGTCTAGCGTAGGCCTTTCCCACTACACGATAGACGATGGACGACAGACGATAGACGGAATATAAAACATATCAATGAAAATCTTCCAATCCACAACCCAAGCCAAAGACTATTTAAAAAAAGGGGCTGCCATAGCCATTGGCAACTATGATGGGTTTCATTATGGTCATCAATCCATTGTTAAAGAACTCATTAAAATAGCTAAAAAAGAAAAAATCAAAGCAACGCTTCTCACTTTTGAACCACATCCAGCAAAACTTTTGGCTCCCCAAGCAGCACCGAAACTGATCAGCACTTTAGAGCAAAAAATGGAGCTCTTAAAATCAAGTGGGCTAGATGCTGTTATTTTTCACCCCTTTGATAAAAATTTTGCACAAACAACAAGCCAAGATTTTTTCTCAAAACACCTACTAGCGCAACTCAACACAAAATATATTTACGTGGGGCATGATTTTACTTTTGGGGTAAAACGCTCTGGAAACATTGAAACGCTTGAACAACTTGGCAGAGAACACAGTGTATGTATTAATATCATTAAAGCTAAATTGCGTGACAATATGCTCGTAAGTTCTTCACTCATTAGAAAACTCATAAAAGAAGGCAAACTCCCCATTGCCCATAAATTATTAACACGTGATTACTATATAGATGGCACCGTGATCCATGGCCATAGCCGTGGGACAGCGCTAGGCATCCATACGGCTAACTTAGATTCAGAAAATGAACTTTTACCCCAAGATGGTGTTTACGCCACACGCACACGCGTTGGTAAAAAAACATATAACAGCGTCACTAACATTGGTTTTAACCCAACTTTTGAAAATAAAGAACGCTCTATTGAAACACATATTTTAAATTTTGATCGTGATATTTATGAGAAAAATATGCGGCTGTATTTTATAGACAAAATACGAGATGAAATCCGCTTTGCCACAAAAGAAGCCCTTGTTAAGCAGATTGGGAAGGATATTGAGATAGTAAAACAAAAACTCAAGGGCTAAATTCGAAACTCGAATATCGAAACTCGAAACAATATCGAAATTCGAAAAGAAGAAAAAATATTTTTTTTCGGATTTCGGATTTCAAATTTGTTTCGGA